>CAMWYM010000040.1 GCA_947178475.1 uncultured Clostridium sp.
AGCTACACAAGGCTATTCGTCGGCAGCGTCAGATGTGGATCAGAGACAGAATTATATCAAAATATGTCATTTTGCACAACAAAAAACCACCGAGCCTTACACCGTCAAAATGGCGATTTTTTTTAGTAAAATTTCACAATAACAAAACAGCCAGCCAAATGACAACCAACGCAGGCAAACAAGATTTCCAAAAAAGCTCCCGACCACACATCGGAAGCTTTTCATATCTCTGGTTAATTATTTAATTTTAATCTTTAATGTCGCTTTCTTCCCGCTGCCATCCGTTGCCACAGCAGTGATTTTAACAGTACCCTTCTTAAGTGCCTTTACCTTGCCTGATTGAGATACCGTTGCAACTTTCTTTTTGCTGGTCTTCCAGAATACCATTTTACTTGTTCCCTTAGGCGATACTGAAGCCTTTAATTGAAGCGTCTTACCCTTCTTCAAAGACACTGCTTTCTTAACCTTAATGGTCACCTTTTTAACAGCCTTTTTTATCACCTTAACCTTAAAAGACTTCTTAAGCCCGTTTGCAGAAGTGACAGTAATCGTTGTCGTGCCCGCTTTTTTCTTGGCAGTCACTTTACCGCTTGCAGATACCTTTGCAATCTTTGGATTACTGCTTGTATAAGTCAATTTCTCTTTTTGTGCATTCTCAGGTAAAAAAGATACCTTAAGCTGCATGCTCTTCTTCGCCGCAAGCTTATATGTGGCCTTAACCGGAACACCGGAGGCATTCTTAACATTTGCGTTAAGGGTTAATCCGGTTGCTTTGACTTCCCCATTACTACCTGTCAAATCTTTGTCAACTTCACCAGAGACTCCGACAAATTCACTGCCTCCATAAAAATCAGCACGGATTGTCTGATTGGTAAATCCTTCTTCCTTGCTATCCTTATATAACAGATACAATGCCGCCGCTGCACCAACCATTCCTGCATTATAATCCAAGGTCACTTCATTGGAAACAGCATCATTAACCTTATCATTGTATGTAGAAAAATCACTGCTTGTAGGTCCTCCTGCCAAGGCACCAAATAACGTATATTTCTGAACCGCATTGCTATTAAACTCATCCCAGCCAGAATAACCAGAGGCCGCTCTGTGATGTGGCTTTGTCGGTGAATTTGCATTATAGCCGCATACCAGATTCCGCCCTTGACTGTTATTGCCTAAAATGATACTCATCTGATGCTTACACCATTCTGAATAAGTATTCGTACCATTTTGTTTATCATATACCAGCATCATCAACTGAACATTACAATTTATCCGTGCAGAGCCCCATGAATCACCACAATAATACTGGGATTTATTTGCATTTGCGACACCTGCAAACCAGTTATTAATTGTGGAAAGTTCTGTGCTGTTTTTATCCGGTGCATAGAAAGAAGCTGCCTGATAAACATTTTCCCAGCCAAAAGGTTTTTCAATATTTCCGGTATTCCGATTGTTAGCATTATATTCTTTCTTGTAATCGGCATCATTTGTAGCCTTATACAGTAAAGCCGCCGCTAAGCAATACTCATCCTCCCATGAACCATAATCCGAATAATAAAAGCTTCCTGACGTATCACTGGCACCTCTCTTCTTTTGATTTTTCTTCGCAAAAGCAAATAATGCCTTGGCATATTTCAAATCTTCTTTATCGCCAAAATTTAAATAATTAAGTGTCAATGCCGCCGCTGTTCCACCCACAATATCCGTTGCCGGATTACTCGGTGTCGCTACCAAAGTGTAACTTCTCTGCGTGTTTACCTCATTCTCTACTTCCGGGGCGCACCAGCTTTCATGATCCTTCTGTCCACATCCAACCTGATAGCAAAATGCCTCTGCTTCCGTTCCCGCCGCATTCAGCACCGTACAGTTCTTTACATAAGTGCAGTAATAATCCACAATCGTTTTTAAATGCTGCTTCTGCCCTAATTCATCAAATGCAGCTCCAAACTCATAATATCCGATTCCCAATGCAGTCATTGCCTCTGACATTGGCAGTCCAAATTTCACATGATCCCCTGCATCGTGATAACCACCGACCGCCGAATAGGTTTTGCCATTATAGGTAAAAGAGTCATTAACATGACAGTCTCCACGCCATCCATTATATAAATCCTTTGAATATAATGAAGTCTCACTGACCTGATCTCCACACATATTGGCATCATAAAAATACAACGAATACTGAAGCAATTTTGCAAAATTGTAATCCTGAGATGTATCAATCGTTCCGATATTGCCTCCCTCAAAGGTTCCTCCACCTGAACTGCTCGAACCAGAGGACTCTCCCTGTTTATAGGTAAGAGTATAGGTTGCATTTTCTAATTCTCTTGCTGCCATTTGAAAGCCTGCACCAGTGGCACTTTTTCCTGCTGCAATCGTCGCATTTGTCCATGTACCGTTATTACCGTCTCCCGTGTATGTTCCCACTACAATGTTATTCCCGCCTGTAATTGATTTAGGTGCTCCGTTCCATCCGGCATTATATGTGTTTAATGTATTACAGGTAATCGTCAGTTCCCAATCGCTAATCGTCCCGCTGGTTCCGTTCACAATTTCAACCGTATACTGAGTCAACTCTTCCGATGGTCCGCCACCTTCCCATGAGCCTACTGGAATTGATTTTTCCTTTACCACCTTGACATGTACTGGTTTGGATGTATCATCCGCTCCGGTTACAGTTATCCTGCCCCCCTCCGCCTCAACCTGTCCCGCCGGCACCATCACCAGACTTAACACCATCACCAACGTGAGCATCCACGCACTAATACATTTTCCTCTTCCTACTTTCCCCATCTGCCTCATAACCTGTCTCCTCCCTGCTATTTTGTTTTCCTGCTGGCACTCTGCCACTTGCTATATTGTTTCCGTACTGTTCTGTCAAATCCTGTATTTTCAATATAAGCACGGATTCTGACGTAATACTTTTTGTTAGCCTTTAATCGTTTCCCATTAAGCTTTGTTATTACCTTTTTGATTGTTCCTGATTTCACCTTTAAGGTCTGACTGCCCTTAAAGGATTTGTTTGTGGACACCTGAATCTGATATCCGTCAATGCCCGCTTTTTTCTTCCATGTAAGAGTAAGCTTCCTTTTACCCGCCTTAACCTTAAATCCGGAAACCTTTTTTGCCAACGGATTGTCTGTGTTATTTTCCGTAGAACTTGTATCCCGTATACTTTCGGTCTTTATCAGCTTAGTCTCTTTGGAAGCAGACAGTGATACTTGATAGGTATTCTGACAATTTCCGGGGTTTGAAGCCTTCTTGGCCTTTGCAAACCCAAAGCACTGCACCCAATATATGGTGCCGCCCGTACGGAAACAGCCAATACCTATAGATTTATAACTACTGTTAAGGATATTGTCCTTATGTCCTGACGAATTCATCCAGCCTGACATAACCGCCTTCGGTGTTTTGTAACCGCTAGCAATATTTTCTCCGTACATTCTGTCAGATGCCGTGAAGCAAGCTGTTCCGTTTGGTCTGTTATGTCCAAAAAAAACTTTACACTCTGCAGCCCTCAGCATAGCCACCCTCAGCAGCTCTTCATCCATTACCAGATTGCCTGCCCCTGCTTTACTGCGCTGCTTGTTCACCTGCTCCAGCACCTGATATGCGTAATCATAATCACAGACACCTTTTACCGTCTTGGAATCTGCCGCCTCTGCCCTTCCTGCACAAGTCACAGCCGCAAACCATACTGCCATCACCAAAATCATATATTTCATTCGTATATACTTCATCCTTTATCATCACTCCTCTGTATAATTTTGTTACACCTTACATTTATCTATTCTTTAACAGACTATCATTGGACCTATCTACCACAAGAATGTCCATCTTTTATTATAACAATTTATCCTGTTGTGCACAATGACTTTTTTTCAATGAAAACAGTGAAAATTATAGATATTTTGCACAAATCTTCCATATAAAATGATAACAAAAAAAGAACCAACCCAATGTGTCATGACATCAAATCGATTCCTTTGTAAGTGGGCCGCCGGGGGCTCGAACCCCGCACACCCTGATTAAGAGTCAGGTGCTCTACCAAATGAGCTAGCGGCCCGTATGACTTTATTAGCTGCCTGTCTATTTCAGCAACATTGATGATTATATAGCATACTCTTATAAAATGCAAGTATTTTTTTATATTTTTTTCAAAAAATTGTCATCTGTCACTATATTTGTCCTTTTCTATCTTGTTTCAGTACTTTTTCATTTCTTGATTTCCATATATATCCTTATCTTTTAATGCATCTGCAGGAGTTTGACCAATCCACTTTCACACGGTTTCCACACACCCTATGTATGGTCTAAACAGCCATGTTCTTCGGTCAAATAATATTTAGGGGTGGTAATAATGCTAAGATTGCTTTATTATTAGGAATATATACAACCGAAGACCTATCAAAAGGAAAGGAGTATGTCGTTATATTACGGCAGCGGATAAAAATGGTAATCACAAATATACACTCTAAAAGAATAATTATTTTTATAACTATACTTTCATTTTTGCTGACGCCATGTCAAAGAGTTCAGGCAGCAGGTGATGACCCTGGAGCAGGACGTTTGTCTGGAGAAAATATCCCCTCAGAATTTTATGGGGACTCTGGCTACACCCTCCCAAATTACGGTCTATCACAATACGGAATTTCTTCCCAAAGTCCATATACAGGCAGAACCTATATCCACCAGGACGTCTTTTCCGCACGTCCTATAGTTCACGGCATTGATGTAAGCCAATGGCAGAAAACGATTGACTGGCCGCAGGTTAAAGCTGCCGGTATTGATTTCGCATTTATCCGGGTAGGTTATAGAGGATATGGCCAGGCGGGTACCTTAAGCGAGGGGACAAAGGATACCTATTACGACACAAATATGCAGAATGCTATCGCCGCAGGCATAAAAGTAGGAGTATATATTTTCTCTCAGGCCACCACAACTGCGGAGGCAATCGAAGAGGCTGACTATATTCTAAATCACCTTGGAAACTATGAAGTTACCATGCCGCTAATTATGGACTATGAATATGCTTCCGATGCCAAGGACGGCGGACGAGTAAAGACTGCTAAGCTCTCAAAAGAGCAAGCCACCACTATCTGTATGGCTTTTTGCAACCGAATTGCCGAGGCCGGCTATACTCCCATGGTCTATGCCAATAAAAGTATGCTGGAAGACCAGTTAAACGCTGCAGACCTCACCAATTCAGGATATCGTATCTGGCTTGCCCACTATACAGATGCCACTACATATGCCGGGAATTTTGACTTTTGGCAGTATTCGTCTGTGGGAAAGGTAAACGGAATTAACGGAAATGTTGATATGAATTTCTACTACTCACAGCTTGGGGATTCTTTTTTACAGGCTCCCAACTCCATTAATGCCGTTTCTGTCACACCAATTCCAAACCAGTCCTACACCGGCAAAGCGCTAACACCCGGCATCACTCTTACCCACCAGGGACAGTCGCTGCAAAAGAATGTGGATTATACACTGGAATACAAAAACAATAAAAAACTCGGCACTGCCACCATTACCATCAAAGGAAAGGGAAGCTTTAGCGGGAGCAGACAGATTTTTTTCAATATTGTGCCGGGAAGTGTCGGTACAGTGAAAGCCAAAAAACGAACCAATAATTATATCACCCTGTCCTGGAAAAAGGATAGCAAGGTAACCGGATATCAAATATACCGCTCCACTGCCTTAGACGGAACCTATAAGAAAATCAAATCCATTTCTTCCAAATCTACGGTAACCTTTAAAAACACCGGACTGAACAGTGGACAATGCTACTACTATAAGGTCCGCAGCTATATAAAGTCAGGAGGAAAAACTTACTATGGTAATTATTCACCTCTTACAGCCTATACCAAAGCGGACAGCACCACCAAAACTGCCACCGCTAAAAGAGATTCCACCTTGTACAGCTGCGCCGTAGAAGACAAGGAGCTATATACGGTCACATCAATTGCCGCCGGCACTGCCATGTCAGTCACCTATCTGACCCTTGATGAATACGGGAATACCTGGTATTATGTGACCTGCAAACAAAATGGTATTTCTCATAAGGGCTTTGTTCCCTCAGCTTCGGTAACTGTAACGGAGCAGGGAAAGGTTGCAAAAACCAATATCGTAAATGTACGCAAATCCGCCGGCACTACTTCAAAGAAGCTCACTACTCTTAAGAGGAATAAGAAAGTAACCATTCTTTCCTCCAAAACGAAAAAGGGTATGCTATGGTACAAGGTTACATTTAAAAAGAACGGCAAGAAATATACTGGCTGGATAGCCTCCCCTTATATCAAAAAGATATAAAGGTAAAACTTTTAATTGACTTTCCGTTTTGATTGGGCTACAATCTATTCATATTGATAAAGCAATGACGAGGACAGTAGATTGGAATCCCGATTACAGAGAGGGCTTACAGTGGCTGGAATAAGCCCGGACAGGATCCAGTTGAATACCACCTCCGAGCAGCCTTTAATACAGGCCGGTGACTCCGATATCGTCATAAGAAGGTGTCTGTTATTAGAACATCCGGCATTTCATGAATGATCATACCGGATGCCGGTAATAATAGAAATTAGGGTGGAACCGCGAAAATATCGTCCCTGACATATAATTATGTCAGGGATTTTTTGTACCTCCAATACCAATACACCTGACCACTGTACCTGCAGATACCATAATATATTCTGCACAATTTAAAGAAGGAGGCGTTTATCTATGAATGTATTAGAAAGCATAACCTGTACACTATCTGACGTAAAAAAATTTCTATGGGATGCCATAGCTGATACCAAGGAATCTCTCTGCGACTTTTTTGATGATGAAATGTATTTAACCAGAAAAAGCATTTTTATCATATGCACGATTTCCGGACTTATCGGTATCCTTTACGGCTTTTTGATTTCTCCTGTAAAAAAGGGAATTCAGGTAAATGTAAATAAAAACAAAAATTACTACAGCGATGACGAAAGCGACTGGGAATAATTCAGAGATGATAAAGAAAGGACGAATATTACCATGAAGATCACTTTAAAAGACAACTCTTTCAAGGAGTACGAAAATGCAATGAGCGTATTAGATATCGCAAAGGATATCAGCGAGGGACTTGCCAGAGTCGCCTGTGCTGGCGAGGTAGACGGCAAGGTAGTGGATTTGCGAACCATCATTGACTACGATTGCAGCTTAAACATTTTAACCTTCGATGACGAGGCAGGTAAAAAAGCTTTTCGCCATACGGCCGCCCATATTCTGGCACAGGCCGTAAAGCGGCTTTACCCAGACGCAAAGTGTACCATCGGACCTGCCATTGATGACGGTTTTTACTATGATTTTGATATGCCGTCTCTGGGCAGAGAGGAACTGGACAAAATCGAAGCAGAAATGAAAAAGATTGTAAAAGAGAATATTCCGATTAGCAGCTATGTCCTTCCCCGTGCTGAAGCATTGAAGCTGATGGAGGACAAAAACGAACCCTATAAAATGGAATTAATCAATGACCTTCCGGAGGATGCCGAATTAAGCTTCTATGAGCAGGGAGACTTTACCGACCTATGTGCCGGACCACATTTAATGAGCACTAAGCCCGTCAAATTTTTCAAGCTAACCTCCTCCTCCGGTGCTTATTGGAGAGGTAATTCCGACAATAAAATGCTGACACGTATCTATGGTACAGCCTTTACCAAAAAGGACGATTTAAATGAACGTCTGGAATTTTTGGAAAATATCAAAAAGCGGGACCACAACCGCTTGGGAAGAGAATTAGAGTTATTCACCACTGTTGACATCATCGGTCAGGGACTTCCATTGATGATGCCTAAAGGTGCAAAGATTATCCAGACACTTCAGCGTTGGATTGAGGATTTGGAGGACAACGAATGGGGTTATGTCAGAACCAAAACCCCTTTAATGGCAAAATCAGATTTATATAAAATGTCCGACCATTGGTATCACTACAAGGATGGTATGTTTGTGATGAACGATGACGGCTCAGACTATGATACCGCTGAAGAGGAACAAGCTGCCTCCGAAAATGCTCCAGAAACAAAATCAGGCAAAGAACTTATGGCACTCCGCCCGATGACATGCCCATTTCAATATTTCGTATACAAGGCAAAGCAACACAGCTACCGTGATCTTCCATACCGTATGGGAGAAACCTCAACCTTATTCCGTAATGAGGATTCCGGAGAAATGCACGGCTTAACCCGTGTACGTCAGTTTACGATCTCAGAGGGACATTTAATCTGTACACCGGAACAGATGGTAGAGGAATTTAAGGGTTGTATGGCATTGGCAAAGCACTGCCTGACCACCCTTGGTGTAGAAGAAGATGTCACCTACCATTTATCAAAATGGGACCCTGAAAATCCGGATAAATATCTGGGTGAGCCAGAGGTCTGGGAAGAAACACAGCAGCATATGCGTGACATCATGAATGAGTTGGATATACCATTTACGGAGGATGTCGGTGAAGCCGCTTTCTACGGCCCCAAAATTGATATCAATGCCAAAAATGTATACGGCAAGGAGGACACTATGATTACCGTTCAGTGGGATGCACTTCTCGCAGAACGTTTTGATATGTATTATGTAGATAAGGACGGCGAGAAAAAACGCCCTTACATTATCCATAGAACTTCCATGGGCTGCTACGAAAGAACCCTTGCATGGCTTATTGAAAAATATGCTGGTGCATTTCCTACCTGGCTGGCCCCAGAGCAGGTTCGTATTCTTCCCATTTCCGAAAAGTTCCATGGATACGGAGAAGAAATTCTTGCTACACTTAAACAAAATGGAATTCTCGCCACCATGGATGACCGCTCCGAAAAAATCGGATACAAAATCCGTGAAGCAAGACTCCAGAAATTACCATATATGCTGGTAGTCGGTGCCAACGAGGAAGAGAGCAAAACCGTTTCTGTCCGCAAGCGTGGAGAAGACGGCGACCTTGGCTCTATGGAGCTTGCTGTCTTCATCAATAAGATTTGCGAAGAAATCCGAACAAAATCATTAACGCAGATGGACAAATAAGACTTACACACTTATCTTGACAAATCTACTGTTTTTTAATAAAGGTACTATATTTATAGAAAATGGTTCTTAAGGCAAAACCTTAGGAACCATTTTATCTAAGATTGGAAACATCGCCCTTCATTTCTCAATTTGACAAAAGCACTTCTCCCCTATGAGCCAATCATAAGCTTATTTAACATCTGCTCATGGTATTCTAACCGTTCTCCATGTGATTGCACAACCTTAAACAACGAGGCAATATATGCAAACTGATTATCTACTTCTTCATTTCTCTTCTGATACTGCGTATACTGAACATACATATCTCTTGTTTCATAAAGAATATTCACCTTCATCACCAAATCATTTTCTATCCATATAAATTTGCGGTGCATATAATCTTTGATATCATCAATCTGCTGCTGTAAACTTTGTACGTCAGCCTTCAGATTCTGCATGTCAGCCTTCACCTCTTCTAAGTCTGCTCTTAGTTCCTGAAAGTCTTTTTTAGATACAGTTTCCTCTCGACATATCATTCTGATATTCTGCAAATCCTGCAGGGTCAACATCTCTATCCCTCCCTTCTCCCACTGATATTTTCTATTAACAGATTACCATAAATGATACATCAGGTCAATTAAATATCTGTGAAAAAAGTATTAAACTTTGTTCAGAATTAATTACAAATATTCCCTCTTAATAATCTTTTTTTATTTAATGACAAATGGCGCTATTTCCGCTATAATAGAAAAGCTATGTACATATTTACTATGTACTGAAGATATACGGCATAGATAACACATTTATAATAAGGAGGACTCTCATGTCAGAGAAAAAAATTATGCTCGGCAATGAAGCGATTGCCCGCGGTGCATATGAGGCAGGTGTCAAAGTATCTGCCGCCTATCCGGGCACACCAAGTACCGAGATTAGCGAAAACTTAGTAAAATATCCCGAAATATACTGTGAGTGGTCGCCAAATGAGAAGGTTGCCATGGAGGTGGCCATCGGTGCATCCATCAGTGGTGTCCGTGCCATGGCTTCCATGAAGCATGTAGGCTTTAATGTGGCAGCTGATCCAATGTATACTGCGGCTTATATCGGTGCCAACGGCGGTCTGGCTGCAGTAGTGGCCGATGACCCCGGAATGTACAGTTCACAAAACGAACAGGATACCAGACAAATCTGCCGCGCGGCACAAGTACCCGTATTGGAACCATCTAATTCGCAGGAAGCAAAGGATTATATGAAGCTTGCCTTTACACTTTCCGAAAAATACGACACTCCAGTGCTTCTCCGCACAACTACCCGCCTTGCTCACTCTCAAGGTCTGGTTGCTCTGGAGGAACGCTGTGTACCGGAAGACAAGCCATATGAAAGAAACATTGCAAAAAATGTTATGATGCCCGGCAATGCCATTAAACGCCATGTTTTTGTTGAAGAACGCATGAAAAAGCTGGCTGAAGATGCAAACACCTTAACCATTGCCGACAATGGTCTTTCCAAGGGTATCCCGTTAAATCATATAGAAATGAATGATACCAAGATAGGATTTATTACCAGCGGCATTCCTTACACCTATGTCAAGGAGGCCTGCCCGACAGCATCTGTCCTGAAGCTTGGATTAGTCCATCCACTCCCGGAAGCATTAATCAAGGAATTTGCTTCTAAAGTAGAGACGCTTTATATATTTGAAGAATTGGAACCCGTCATTGAGGAACAGGTACGTGCCTGGGGCATCAAATGCATTGGTAAAGAGGCATTTACCGTCCAGGGCGAATACAGTGCCAATCTGCTGCGCAAAGTTGTATTGCAGCAAAATCCAGATATTAACAAGCCTGCCGAGGTTCCTGCAAGACCTCCGCTTCTCTGTCCGGGTTGTCCACACAGAAGTGTCTATACCGTCCTTAATAAATTAAAAATTCATGCAGCAGGTGATATTGGCTGTTACACTTTAGGTGCCGTTGCACCCCTTAGTGTCGTAGATACAACTATCTGTATGGGAGCCTCCATCTCCTCCTTACACGGAATGGAAATGGCAAAAGGAAAAGACTATATCAAAAATTGGGTTGCTGTTATCGGTGATTCCACCTTCATGCATACCGGTGTCAATTCTTTAATGAATATGGTTTATAATCAAGGCACCGGAACCGTTATTATTTTAGATAACTCTACCACCGGTATGACCGGACATCAGGACCATGCCGCAACCGGTAAGACATTACAGGGCAAGGAAGTTCCTGCCATTAATATATATCATTTATGCAAGGCCATGGGAATCGAGCATGTAACAGAAGTCAATGCTTTTGATATTCAGGCACTGGAACAGATCATCAAGGAAGAGGTGGCACGAGATGCAGTCTCCGTCATCATCACAAAATCTCCTTGTGCATTACTTAAGGAAGTACATTTTCCCAATAAATGTGTTCCCATACCAGAAAAATGTAAAAAATGTGGCATGTGCTTAAAGCCTGGATGCCCTGCACTTACCAAAAATCAGGACGGTACTATTTCCATTGATGCAACCATGTGCAACGGCTGCGGACTCTGCAAAAACCTGTGCCCATTTGATGCGATAGAGGAGGTGGCAAAATAATGACAGAAACCAAAAATATTATGATTGTCGGTGTAGGCGGACAGGGTACACTGCTCACCAGCCGGATACTTGGCGGCATCATTTTGACCGCCGGATATGATGTAAAATTATCTGAGGTACACGGAATGGCTCAGCGTGGTGGTTCCGTCGTGACCTTTGTCAGATATGGCGAAAAAGTTGCCGAGCCTATTGTAGAGGAAGGACAGGCTGACGTGTTGATTGCCTTTGAACGTTTAGAAGCGCTCCGGTATGCACATTTCTTAAAACCGGGAGGTGCTCTCGTTGTCAACGACCAGAGAATCGACCCGATAACCGTTGTAACTGGTGCCGCACAGTATCCGGAAAACATCATTGGTGAATTAGAGAAAAGCTATAAGGTCTATCCGGTAGATGCTGCCGCAGAAGCACTCAAGCTGGGAAATTCCAGAGTATTTAACAATATTGTTTTAGGTGTTGCCGCTAAGCATATGGACTTTAAGAAAGAGGACTGGTTGAAGGTTATCGCCGATACGGTTCCTCCAAAAACAATCGAAATTAACCAAAAAGCCTTTCTAGTGGGCTATGAGAAATAAGGGAATACAAAAAAGAACCATCCTGTCACATCGATAGAATGGTTCTTTTTATACCTAAAATCTATAAAGCTTAACTACAGACGAAACTTCACTTGGAGAGGCTCCTTTAGCGACTGCCCGCCTCTGGATTTGACCTTAGTGGTAATATTCAAAAAATAATCCGTATCCTGGGCATAAGGCTCTAACGGCTCCAACTCAATCTCCATAGTTGCATCATTATATGTAAATTTGGTAGACATTTTTGCACCAGTTTCACTCTCTACGAACAAATTATCAGAATTAATCGTAGCGGGATCCAACGCTGTGGTGAAACGGCATCGCCAAACAAACTTACCTGTCTTAAAGCTTAGATTCTGCTTAACTCTATTCTCATACCCCTTTGGTATGTCCGCAATCTCGATAAAATCTCTTGCCATATCGTTCCCTCCTGAATTACATCTAATATTATATCGGCAACTCACTATTCACATTAAACCACAAAAAAACGATTTAGACAATATTGATTTTCATTTTTCCACGTTTTCCCGCTAGTCCTCTATCCCACTTTTCGATTGGCATATAACTGCAAAAAAGTGATCACCTCTGCTCCTTTTGATATTTCTCCCTGTACTCCTCCACAAAGCCCTTAAATACCTCCCATCGGTCTCCATGCTCAACAAAATACTTGGGACAGTTTTTGCCGGTGACATCATAATGCCGTATTAAATGATCCATGTCCAGATTATAGTAGTTCATCAGCTTTGCTACCAGATATACGCAGTTATTATATGTTGCATCATTAAAATTCCCACCCTCGTCCGGATGACACATCTCGATAGAAATCGAAATTTCATTCAGGTGGTTGGAACAGTATGCAATCTCATTACATGGAACGCACTGGATAATTTCCCCTTCCAGACCAATCACAAATTGAGAACTGGCATATGTTTCCTGCGTATCCTTCAGGTTCTCAAAATAATCCCGGTTTTGTCTGGCAGTGGAGCCTGGATTGGCAGTATAGTGTATGACAATATACTGTGGATTGGTAGTCAGTGCTATTCCCGGTCTTGAATAGGAGTTTACCGTCAAAAACTCTTCTGAAATCGGCAGTTCAGGAAACATTGCCGCAACACCGGATAACGGCGGCACCTGTATAATTTCCTCTGTAGTCTCTAACTCTTTTTCATGGTTTTTTCTCATTTGGAGATAAAGGTGCCGAACGGAAAAAAATACTGCACACAGCACAAGAACAACAGAACATACCAATATCGCTACTGCTGCCAGTCGTTTTGGGTCGTTCTTTTTTCTTCTCTTACTCCGCACCTCCCTGCGACGGTTCCCTCTATTTTCATTTGTATTATGATAAAATCTCTGATATTCCTGTTTCATATTCTCTTTCGTTCTTTTTAGCTTTTACTTTCTGCCTCATGTTTCAGAATCAAATCCAGCTTGTCCTTCCTTGTCAAATGCTTAATCGCATATTCTCTCTTCATTGCCTCTTCCTTTGTAGCAAATGCTTCACAATACACCAAACGCACAGGAAGTCTTGCTCTGGTATATTTGGCGCCTTTTCCCTCATTGTGATGCTGCACCCGCCTTTCCAAATCATTAGTCCAGCCAGTGTAAAATGTCCCGTCCGCACATTCCACAATATATGTATATGCTGATGTTTTCATTTGCTCCCCTTTTCTGTCTTCTCTTAAGAACCTTACTATATTTTTCCTCTTATATAAAGCCCTCAATATCATGCCATGCATGTTTGTATATCACCCTGTCACAACAGAAAAAGCTTCCGAAGTGCAAAAAGAACTGTAAAAAATCAAGGGCATATTTTTCTTATAAGTCTAGTATATTCTTCCCGGACAAATGTGTGCATGGTTACCTTTCTTTTTCATCATACCACAAAACAAGGATTATGGAATATGAAATTTTCTTAATAAAGTAGTTACTTTTTACAGGTTGATTAAGCGGACGCTCCAGATTTGATAAAATTAATTTCCAAACAGGGCACGCTTGTGCTTAGTTGCGTTCGTAACGGTACATAAGGCTACAAAAAACGCAGCCTAAGTACCGACGGACGCAAATAGCCCCTATTGGAAATCAATTTTATCAAATCTGGAGCTGTTAACTGGCTAATCTTTGAAAATTTCCAGTAAACAATTCCATCCGATAAAACTCTTTAATTTTCACAACCTACGTGATATAATGTCACCAACCGAAGCGAAGCGGAGGTTGATGACCTGCGCACGCATCAGCGTGCTTCCTTGTGATATAATGTCACCAATAGAAGTAACTACGGTCAGACAGGAGATTCATATGTTAGAAAAAGCCATTGAAATTGCAGTTGAAGCACACAGAGGCCAAATTGACAAAGCCGGCAAAATTTATATTCTGCATCCTATGCGGGTCATGCTTCGCGGCAAAGATGAAACCGAAATGATTATCGGAATTTTGCATGATACAGTGGAGGATACGCCTGTCACATTGGACATGCTGCGATTAGAAGGATTTTCTGAGGAAATACTTAACGCCATCGACTGTCTTACCAAGGAAGAGGGGGAGGATTATGGACATTTCATTGACCGTGTTATGACAAACCCACTATCTACTCAGATAAAGCTCTATGATATGGAAGACAATTTGAACCGTGACCGAATCCCTTACCCCACCGAAAAGGATGAAGCCCGCTTTGCCAAATATGAAAAGTACCACAAGGTATTAATTAAAAAAATCAAGGAATACCATAAACAAGGGTTTCTCTGATATCTTTACTTCTCGGGCTTTTGGTAAAAGCTTCCTCTGGTCACTGCACCGGCACCATATTTATCTCTTATGGAATCTAAAGCAGCATCCAGGCTCTTCAATTTATCATGGCTTTCCAAATCAAACAGATTAAGCTGCCTTACATCATTTTCTATCACCTTATTTGCCGCCACTCCAATCAGACGAATCGGCGAACCATCCCACAGCTCATCAAACAATTCACAGGATATTCTATAACACTCGTCTGTCACGTCCGTTGGAGAAAGCAGCGTTCTCTGATGCCGCTTTACCACAAAATTACTATCCTTCAATTCTACCGACAGCACAACTGCCTGCACCCCGTCTTTTCTCATACGCCCGCATACTGATTCACACAATTTCATCATGGTATGATAGGCATCCTCCGAATCCTTAATATCATAGGGAATGGTTGTCGAATTACCGTACCCCTTCTGCTCCGCCTCAGACCGGTCCTTCAGAGTTAAATCAATACCATTTGCAAAATTATAAATCACTTCACCATGGCTCTTAAAATGAGATTTCAATATAGACAAATCACTGTTTGCAATATCTCCTATCGTATGAATGCCAAGCTTATGCAGACTGTTAGCTGTAGATTTCCCCACATAAAACAAATCCTCCACTGGGAGAGGCCACATTTTTTCCTGAATCTCTTCTGGAAACAACGTGTGTACTTTATCCGGTTTGGTAAAATCACTAGCCATTTTTGCCAGCAGGCGATTGGAGGAAATCCCAATATTAACCGTAAAACCTAACGTATCTCTTATTTCATCCTTCAAACGATATGCAAACTCCACCGGGTCACCATATAAAGAATAAGTTCCGGTCATATCAAGAAAAGCCTCATCCACCGAATACTGGTCTACCTCTGGTGCATATTTTTGAAACAGACCCATCAGTTCACGGCTTCTCTTCTTGTAATACCACATGTGCGGCTCATAGGATATCAAACCCGGACACTTCTTCATGGCAGCTACAACTGGTTCTCCAGTCCTTATGCCATACCTTTTAGCCGATTGTGATTTTGCCAGTACAACACCATGGCGTTTCGAGATGTCGCCGCCAATGATTGCGTCCTGTTTGCGAATATCCTCAGTTTCCCCCAGCTCCTGCATCCGGTATAACGCTTCCCAGCTGAGAAACGCATTGTTCACATCAATATGAAAATATACCTGTCGATTGTGATTTTTCTCCATCATACTCATTCTACCTCATTTGATAAGGATTTAATGTCTATTCTTCATTTTCGGTTTTCGATTCATTTATTTTGTGATATAATGAATTGCGCTGATGCGCAAGCAGGTCATCAATTTTCTTCGAAAATTGGTGACATATAGTATACTATATTTTATTATAGTTGATACGTTAAAGCAAATATCTTTTACAGAAGGGAGAACCAAAATGAAGACAAGCTGTAAAGAAGTACAATTAAACGGAGCACCTGTCATTGAGATGAAAGCCGGTGGCTATCTTGCCATCATTGCACCGACTGTGGGAAGTAACATTGCACGTCTTAGAGACTGCACAAACAAAATAGAAATTCTTCGCTATCACAAAGAGGCTCCAATCAAAAAGCTGACTGCCTCCCCTGAAGTTTACGGACTTCCGACACTTTATATTCCAAACCGCCTTAACCATGGCAGATTACGCGTTTCTGATGCCACCTACCAGTTACCGGTTAATGAGGGACGTTTCCAGAATTATATTCATGGATTTCTGCACAAAAGAAATCATACGGTCATAGAAACGAAAACAGATGGCGACAGGGCAGTTGCCAAAACACAATATATTTATGACGAAAAGGATTTGTTCTTTGAATATTTTCCGGTTAAGTTTCAAGCCGATTATGAGTTTATTTTAGACGAGGAGGGTATGCATTACAGTTTTACCCTGACAAATCTATCAGACAAGCAAATGCCATACGGTGTATGTAACCATGCCGCATTTAAAGCACCATTTGTAAAAAAAGGAAAAGGCAAGGACATCCGCATTCAGATTCCTGCAGTGAAGCGCTGTATGATTAACGAGCGCCGCCTTCCCACCGGCGAAATGCGGGAATTGTCTACTTATGATAAAAAATATGTCGATGGCACTCAGTTAGTAAACAGAGTTCCGATCGACAACGATATGTATCTGATACAGGATGGTGAGCTGGACGGCAAACCTTTCTATGGGGCCATTATGACAGATAAAATTACCGGAAAGCGAGTCTGCTACGAGGTTGACAAAACCTTCAAATTTTTCATTGTGTGGAATGACCGGGGAACCAAGGACTACTACTGTCCGGAGCCAATGACCTGGATGATCGATGCCCCGAATCTGGATTTACCGACAGAGGAGACCGGTTATATGGAGCTTGCCCCAAATGAAAGTAAAACCGTGACAGAGCATATTTTCACTGCGTAGACTTAAAAAGAGACGGGAATCACATTTCTCCCGTCTCTTTCTATATCCGCTATAAGGCTATCCACGTGGACTCTATTTTCTACTTTATCGGGTTTCATTCACAAAGGTGGTAACCCTGTCCTGTATAATAGACACCGTCTCATCCAGACCCTTTTCCCCTGAAAAGTACATCCGTGCTTCTTCTGTAATCATATTGAAGATTTCATCATCCATTGATTCCTCTCTATCTGTACGCCAAATTAGTTCGTTGACCAAATCCACCTCCTCCTTAGTAACAGGCCTTAAATCTAGGGTAATCCCTCCATCTGTAGCAATGCTGCCTGTAATTGGATTTTCCAAATCCATACCGGCTTCTACCATTCTCTCATAAGCATCCTTCCGAATCGGAAGTGATCCGATCCCGCACTCCTTTGTCAAATAAGTGCGGACAAATTCCCATGCGCCTTCCTTACAGGCTGACGAGACCGAAATAGCAAAATCCTCCCCCGAAGAATAATCAAAGGCAAAAAACGTCCCGTTTTGAAAATCATTTGGATAACCGATAAAACTGATGTTATTTTCTCCATATGCGTAAGAATAGCTCTGTAAATCGATCAGGGACGTAATCTGCGCTCTATCAAATAGTACCCTTCCAGATTGAAGCATTTCCGTTATTCCGATATCTGTATCTCCCCATGCAATCATATCCCTGCCATCATCCCCCGTATTGCTGATTTCCAAAACCTTTCGGAACGTGTTACTGTCAAAATGGCAGACTCCCGTATCCCAATCAATAAAATCTGTCAGGTTATGTGCCATCAGCGCTTCCAACAGGTAAGTCTTATCTGACCAATAAAACGGCTTTGCCGTATCCTTATTTTCTTCGATTATGTTGAACATCTCTTCAAGAGTCAGCCCCTTGCTGTCACCCATTAACGAAACGGAGGATACCATTGTTTCAATTTGAAATGCAGGTGCAATATGATATAGTTTCCCATCTGTCATCATTGCCTCCATTACCGGCTCTATAAAATCAGACATGGCAAGCTCACAATCCTGTTCAATATATGGCACAAGATTCTCAAATGCCCCCATGGAAATCAGGCGGTTTCGTGGAATAGAACCATCAAGCTGTATAATATCCGGTACATTCCCTGCAACAAGATCCGCACAAAACTGAGCATTGGGATCCGGATAACCAGAATAGTCCTTTATCTCAATTTCATACTCCCTGCTTTGCCTGTTAAATGCAACCACTGCCGACTGCAGACTGCTTGAGCTGTTTGCAAAGGCTCCGCCAAGAGTAATCACCTGCTTTTCCACCACGTCCTCCGGCGCAACCTTGCTGTAGACAGCAAAGCAATCCTGCCCATTATTTTCCACCAGACCCAGCATAAGATTTTTTTCCACAGGCAGCAAGCTGTCACCCTCCAGCATATTCAGATAAGAACCTATATAATCAAGAATTTTCGTACCTCTTTCCTTCTGTATATTGTAACCATATATTCCCTCACTATCCCGATAGTAGAAATCATAAGTATTACCGGACATAATCGCATTCATATGAGCAAATGCGGGAATTTCCATTACATAAGTATCCGTCCATTCTCTCCGGCTTTTATCCAGCACCTGAACACATGCCCCCTTTTCATTTTCATAAGCACATAAAATATTTCCCTTCAAATCTCTTGCAACACCTTTAATTCCGGCATTCACGTCCAATTTTTTATAAAGCTTGCCCGATTGGTCAAACAAAAAGAGCGATTTCTCTGTGGCAAGTCCAATATTCCCCTCACCATCTACTACTAAATAGGCAATCGCATCCGTTTCCCCAAGTTCCATTGCTTTCGTCACATCAACCCGGAACTGCTCCTGCCCCTCAGCATTAATTTTTACCAGATATTGAAGTACATCAGTATCCTCTTCCGCCATCGGTGAGACAATAAAATAAAGATTACCTTCTAAATCCAGCGTAAGCCTATATGCACTCTCATTCTCCTTTCCCTCATAAGAAAGCTCCACCACATTCTTTCCATCCAGGCCCATGGAATATAGGTGTGCAGCATATGCGTTCTGATAATCTCCTGTAATAAAATAAACTCGTTCTTTAAACACTGCAAAGGCTTCAAAAATCCCCTCTACCCCCTGTGGATTAAGCATATCACAGCTATACACCATATCCCTTTCATCCATCTGCTGTTCAGCCTGCGATTCTGTCTTCAGTTTTCCACAACCCATAAAAGACAACGACAATATCCCCATCAATATTATCATACAAATCCGCTTCATTCGTTCTTTATCATTCCTATTCCTATGCATGCCCGTTCCCTCCATTCTCTGCAATCACAAGAACTACTCCAGTCCAATCACCTGTCCGCCAATCTCAATACTGATTACCTTAGATACATTGATTGGCACAGAAAAATCTATTTTCTCTCTGATAATATCTTCTTGTTTGGCAACATTTAACCCCACATCCCATATATCATCTAACGGCAATCTACTGCCATCCTCCATTAATAGATATATATTATCACGATATCTATTCAACACGCCCTCGTAATTATGCGCAAAAGAATTTCCTCTGATATACTCCGTTTCTATGCCAATCCCGTTTGAGGTTAGCGAGATATAATGAAATCTAATCAGATAACCGTCTATTTCCAATTTTTCCCCACGGCTATAGATTTTTTCGTCATAGGTATTTTTGATTGGTATATTGAGTTTCCATTGATAGACACCTTCCGCCGGCTCTAACTCTTTGCCAAATTCCCTGTCTCCACCTTCCCAAATCCTATTACTTTCTTCATCTCCAGTTTCCGTCTCTGCGAATTCCTCTATATAATTCTCTAAACACTCCTCAAAGGCAGCCGGTGAAAACTGATAAACAGCTGTAATCTTATCTATGCTTCCAGTCCCCAAACGTCCGTCAAAGTGCAGATTACAAAAATAAAGAAGCTGATTACTGGCCAGACCATATTCCTGACCGTTCGTACACCAGTAATTTGCCTTTAAGGAATCCTTCTCTCCCGCTCCGGTAATATCCACCGTAAAATCAAGTGCAGAGGTGAATGCCGCCATACTATAGGGTGTCTGCAGCAATTTCCTATCCACGGTAATCAGCACGGTATAAAAAACAGAATAATCACTTTTATCTGCCTTCAACACTTGAAAATCCACAATCCCTTGATCTGTCTCCGTTTCAAGCTCCACCGGCAGGTCATATACTTCATCTATAAAATCCATATCATAATATTTCTTATCTACGTTGGATTTCTGCTGCATATAGTAATCCTTTAAATAATTCCTTATTCCATATGCTGCTACCGTTCCCGAAAGAACCAGCACTGCACAGGCGGCGGCTGCTACACCCTTTGAATAAATATGGTCCAAAAAACTTCTCTTTCTTTTTTTCTCCCTGATACTACGTTTTAACATTTCTCTGCATTCTGTCTTCTCTTTTTCCGACCATGCGCTTTCACCTAAATCTGCACCTTCTACTGTCATACTATTAAAAATCTGATATATACTTTTCATGTCTGCGAACCTCCTTTCTGTATCTGACTACGAAGCTTTTTCTTTGCTCTTGAAATCCTGCTATATACTGATGCCGGTTTCAAATTGTACAGCTTGCCAATCTCATCAATATTTATATCCTCTGCATAACATTTTATCAAAATGCCCCTATCCTGTTCCGAAAGACAGGAAAGCATTTGCTCCGTTTCCTCCGAAATGATATTTTCCATAATTTCCCGCTCTGCAGTTTCCTCAGAAACCAATTCAATGTTATCTATTGCTATTTCTTCTATGCGGTTTAACTGTTTTTTCAAAATATTAATTGCCTTATATTTGGTAATTACAGCAACCCAGTTTTTAAAACTGTTCTTCGTTTCGTCATAATAGGCGATATTCTGCCAGACACTTAAAAACACATCATTTATACACTCTTTCTCATCCTCCGGGCAGCGGTATAAATATTTATGCGCAATAAACTTTACCAGACCGCCATAGTTATCAACAACATACATCAGCGCATCCTCATTTCCTTTAAGAAGCTGTCGGATATAATTTTTCTCTGTAATCACAGCATCTTCCTCCTTCATCCGTAATCCATTTGAAGTCCTATACTTATTATTACAAATTTCAACACATTTTTCTTGCAAAAAATGAAAAAAAGCACTAATACCCTGTGAAAAATTTAGAACTGCTTTTTCTTGTGTTTTGCTGCTATTTATAATATAATGTATGCATACGGCTTTTTCAGCACGGGAAACCTTTTTGAGCATAGTACATGGGGAGGTTTTTTCTGAGTACCAGTACTGGAAAGCAGTCATTTACTGCCACATCGGAAAAGCCCAACAAAAAGAAAGAGAGGTATTTAAGCATGAAATTTGGTCATTTTGATGACGCTAACAGAGAGTATGTGATTACTTCACCCAGAACTCCCTATCCGTGGATTAATTATTTGGGTACACAGGGATTCTTCTCGTTAATTTCCAACACCGCGGGAGGTTACAGCTTCTACAAGGACGCACGTCTTCGTAGAATTACCCGTTATCGTTACAACAATGTACCGATTGATATGGGGGGACGTTATTTCTATATCAACGACAACGGAACCATTTGGAATCCGGGATGGTCTCCGGTGAAGACGGAGCTTGACGAATACGAGTGCCGTCACGGTATGGGTTACACGGTTATAACCGGTAAAAAGGACGGTTTAAAGGCGGAGGTCACCTTCTTCGTTCCGCAAAATTATGACGGCGAGGTTCAGCAGATTGTGCTGACCAATGAAGGTTCTTCAGCAAAGACATTTTCCCTCTTCTCTTTTGCAGAATGGTGTCTGTGGGATGCGCAGGATGACTGCACCAACTTCCAGAGAAATTTCTCTACCGGGCGTGTAGAGGTAGTGGGTTCTACCATTTACCATAAGACAGAGTACAGGGACCGCCGCGACCATTTTGCTTTCTATACGGTAAATGATACCATTGACGGTTATGATACAGACAGGGATTCCTTTATCGGTCTTTACAACGGATTCCACAATCCACAGGCAGTTTTGGCAGATAAGGCAAACGATTCCTTTGCGGACGGCTGGTCTCCAATCGCTTCCCACCAGAAAAAGATTACACTGGCTCCGGGAGAATCCAAGACACTGGTATTTGTTCTCGGTTATGTGGAAATGCCGGTCGACAAGAAATTTGAAGCAGATGGTGTGACAATTAATAAGGAAAAAGCCCTGAAGATGATTGAGCAGTATAATACACCGGAAAAGGTGGCAGCAGGTCTTGCAGAGCTTAAGTCCACATGGGATACGCTGCTTGGCATCCTGAATGTGGATACACCGGATGACAAGGTAAACAGGATGGTCAATATCTGGAATCAGTACCAGTGTATGGTTACCTTTAATCTTTCCCGTTCCGCATCTTACTTTGAATCCGGTATCGGACGGGGTATGGGCTTCCGGGATTCCAATCAGGATGTGCTTGGTTTTGTTCATCAGATTCCGGACCGGGCAAGAGAAAGAATTATTGATATTGCATCTACACAGTTTGAGGACGGCGGCTGCTACCATCAATACCAGCCCCTTACCAAGAAGGGAAATTCCGATATCGGTGGAGATTTCTCTGACGACCCCTTATGGCTGATTCTTTCCGTTTCCGCTTACATTAAGGAAACCGGTGACTGGGCAATTCTGGACGAAATGGTTCCTTACGATAATGACGAGGCAAAGGCAAAGCCGATGCTTGACCACTTAACCGTATCCTTTTACCACATTGTCAATAACTTAGGTCCTCACGGACTTCCTCTGGCAATGCGCGCAGACTGGAATGACTGTATCAACCTTTCCTGCTACTCTGATACGCCGGGTGAGAGTTTCCAGACTTACACGAATCCAAAATTTGCTGCTGAGGGCGGCTATTCTAAAGTAGCTGAGTCTGTCATGGTGGCCACATTATTTACTTACACCGGTCCGAATTATGTAGAGATTTTAAAACATTTAGGCAAGGAAGACGAGGCTGCAAAGGCACAGGCTGAAATTGACAAGATGAAGAAAAATGTGATGGATTCCGCATTTGACGGTGACTGGTTCTTACGTGCCTACGATGCCGAGGGCAAAAAGATGGGCTCCAAGGAATGCGAGGAGGGCAAGATTTTCATCGAGCCCCAGGGCTTTGCTGTTATGTCAGAGATTGGCAAGGAGGAAGGTGCTGATGTTAAGACCCTGAATGCTATCGACAAATACTTAAATACAAAACATGGACTTGTCCTTAACAATCCTGCATTCACAAAATATTATATCCAGTACGGTGAGATTTCCACGTATCCCGGCGGGTACAAGGAAAATGCCGGTATCTTTACCCACAACAATGCATGGATTATCTGTGCAGAGGCTTATGCCGGAAGGGGTGACAAGGCATTTGAATACTACTCAAAGATTGCGCCTGCATTTACGGAGGAGACTTCCGACCTACATAAGACAGAGCCTTATGTATACGGTCAGATGATTGCTGGCAAGGATGCAAGCAACTTCGGGCAGGGTAAAAACTCATGGCTTACCGGTACCGCTGCATGGAACATGGTGGCAATTTCACAGTATATCTTAGGTATCGCTGCTGACTTCGACGGACTTAGAATTGACCCGTCCATTCCGGCTGCCTGGGACGGCTTGACTGCAACACGGCGGTTCCGTGGCGCAATCTACGATATTAAGATTTCTAACCCGAATCATGTATGTAAGGGTGTGAAGAGTGTCACTGTTGACGGCAGTGCAGTTGAAGGCAATATCCTTCCTGTATTTAATGACGGAAACACACACACGGTAGAGGTTGTAATGGGATAGAATCCATTGATTAGGGAGGCTGTCGCATTTGCGACAGCCTCTTTGTTGAGGAAAAATACATTTGTAAAAAGAGGAGAAGAACATGAAAAATTTAAAAAAACGCACTGTTACTATTTTGCTACTGTTCACAATGACTATTACATTAACCGGCTGCGGTGCAGATTTTGATGCCAGCGGCTATATTACCGCTTGTCTGGATGCCAATGCACACGGCGAATTTGCTGCCTATGCAGAAATCACACAGACATCAGAAGACGAAGTTGCCAAGATGTATAATGATATGTTAGATCAGGAGATTTCTTATCTTGACGCCTATAACATCAGTGATGAGAAGAAAGAGAGCTTCCGTCAGCTGTTTGTAGAGCTTTATAAAAATTTCAAATACGAGGTAGGCGAGGCAGTCAAAAATGACGACGGTTCTTTCTCTGTACCAGTTACTACATATAAACTAATGGTGTTCAAGGATATTATGGCCGAAGGTGAGACATACATGACAGATTATGTTCAGCAGGAAATAGATGCCGGTCGCACTCCAACTGAGGACGATATTTATGGTGTCGCTGTAGACTTCATGTATGATAGCATCAGTAAAAATCTTAAAGCATTAGAATACGATGAGCCTGTCACAACCAACGTAACAGTAGGACCAACTTCCTCTGATTCAAAGATTTATTCCATTTCACAGACTGATCTGCAGTCCTTACTGGAATCTATGGTTGATATAGAAAATGCGCAATAACCGTACTTAAGCTATTACAGGAGAACTGTTTATGGATTTATGCGAGCAATGCGTACATTATGTATATGACGAAGATTGGGAATGCTATTCCTGTGATGTCAATTTAGATGAGGATGATATGGTAAAATTCCTTCAAGGGAAAAATACCAACTGCTCATTTTTTCGACTTGACGATGAATATGGTATTGTCCGCCACCAGATTTGACGGCTTTGTCCGTTCAATATCAGCGGCCTGAAACCACAGCACAAGGATAGCCCCATATCTTCCTGTAACGATAAAAAACCTGTCAGAATCATTTATCTGACAGGTTTTTTATCGTCCAAATTCTCCGCAATATGCAGGCAAGAATATTCTTCCTATGGCAATTCGTCAAGGATTATCTAATCCCCACAAAAAATGCTATTTACATTTCTACGCCATGCTCTTTTAAGTAATTAATGATATCCTCAACTGTTGCAATCTTCTCTAAATCCTCTGAAGGAATCTCAACATCATATTCCTCTTCAAGAGCCATAACCAACTCAAACAAATCTAAAGAATCTGCATCTAAATCCTCCTTGAAGTTTGAAGTCAGTTCAATTTCGCTGGCATCCACACTAAGCTGCTCTGCAATAATTTCTTTCATTTTGTCTGGCATAATTTCGTTCTCCTTTTATTTAAGTATTATTATAAGACTTCACATCGGATGTCTCCACACACAATGAACTATACAACATGATATATTGCATGTCAAGTATTTTTCCCCTA
>CAMWYM010000041.1 GCA_947178475.1 uncultured Clostridium sp.
ATGACACCCTGCCTCTTAATGATATTTTTTTGAATTCATTCATATCCATTTTTTTATTCTCCAATTCAAAGCCAATCAACAATGCTTTTATCCGTTTTACCCTCTTTGCATATAACTATTCAATAAACTCTGGCAGCCTTGTTTCTCCAACAACACAATCTAACATATCTTCAGCGCATTTGCCATTCATCACTAAACATCCATCTGTAAAACTATAAAAAATACCGTTTTCGGTCATAACCATGATTAGATTTCCTCTGCTTTCCAGTCCAATTGGATATGCAACGCTTTCGATGCCATAATCATTTAATAGTGTTACAAAATACTCCGAATCAAAATATAAGCCTATTGCTTTAATCGGATTTATAGAAATTTCTTCTTTAAACGGAGCATTCCTAAACTCTTTTGTAAATGCGATTTCTAAGTTTCCATATGTCCTTAAAAAATCTTTTACTATGTCTGGCATTTCCATTCCTATTTCTTTATATTTATTTTCAAATTCTGAAATATCTATAACTCTTCCAAAATACCATCCAGCCTGCATCAATCTTTCTTTCGTAATATTTTCCATAACAATCTCCTCTATAGGCTTGTCCCAATATCATGGTAACTCTAAAGAATCACTCTAGTCCATATGGATACGGCGGTTCTATTTCAAAATCAACTTCATATTGGGATAACATTTTTAAAATATCTCTAATCTCATATGCATCTCCTTCTATAATCAGATTCTTTTTTTCTTTCAGTTTACTTTTGACACGGAGAAAATTCATATTACAAACCTTGGATACTGCTTTTATCTCAATATGATTACACTTATTCCCCTTCAATACAATATAAACTTTATATGTTGTCTCATCACGCAGCATAGGAATATCTGTCGTCACAGGATTGCCTTCCGAGAGAAATGCACTCTTAAAATCTTCAAACATGATAAAAGCTGTTCTTAGAACATTTTCCAAGTCATCATAATCTCCGATTCTAGGTTTTTTTATAATATAGTTAGAATCAGTCAATTCTTTTGCATATGTTCCCCAGGGTGACCCAAGCAACACTTCATCCTCCTTTTTCACAACCCAAATTAGTTCTACCGTTCCATCGCGTAAAGTAATATGAAAGCCAAAAATATAGCCTCCCTTTTCCTCTTCCTGCAACTGATAAAATTTTTCCCCGGAACGAAATTTCGCACGATATCCTAAATCTTGAATCGTTTCTATGACTTCCTCCCTGTCAACATAGATTAATCTTGCCTCTTCTGGTATCCTTTCATCGCTATATAAATTGGATAACTTCTCATACCGTTCAATAAAATTTATTCTAATTAACGCCTCTCTCACTTTTTCATTTAATTCATACATTTTTCATACCCCTCTCTTGTATATTCACAACATCCTTAACAGAAATAATCTTCTTGTTGATGCTTTTATTCATGAAAAGAATCTTTAAATTTCTTCACTTAAATATTCTTTTGTATATTCAGTTTGTTCAATAAACAATTTTTCATTTTCATACCTTATAACCAATGTTGGTTTTGGTAAAGTTTCTATGTCGTTCAACAACCCATTTGGCTCAATATCGCTTGGATGAAAAAAACTGCACTCATTATACGACAGGTAAAACATTTCATTATCCAATTTCTCAATTGATATTTTGTTTTCCCTACAATAATCTCTCAAGTATTCCATCGCAAGTGCCTTTTGCAATTTATTTTCTATTTCCTTTTTGTTTATTCCTTTCATCTACTTGTACTCCCTTACAAATCACAGATATCTCTTAATCAGATTAATGATATCTAAGTCACCACATCTTTGTGCAACATCCAGCATTGAACAATTTTGAACATATTCATTAGAATACGTCTGCAATAGCCGCAAATCTTTTTCTAATAATTTTTGTACTATACTTTTATTCCCATATCTTATTGCACTAACAAGAGGATTCGTTTTCATCTCCATAAAATCCATATAAATATTGTGCTTTATTAACTCTTCAGCAACCTCTGTTAAACTACTTTCTATTGAATTTAACAATTCTACGCCGCAAAACATATTAACATCAATTCCACTCTCAATTAAATATAATGCCTGCTCCGGCTTCCCCATATTTATTGTACAATTCAATAAAGAACCCTGATGAGTGACACAATTTAATAAATTTTCAGCTTTTATGTATTCCCTAAATTCATACGTGTCCTTTTCCAACAAACCAACCACAGTATTAAGCGTATTGACACGTTTCTCATTTTCTCCCCAATAGGAATCGTAATTGTATCTATTTAAAAATTCCTCATATTCAACATCCCCCGGTTTCGGAGATGCGATTACCGCTTCAATAAAATCCTCATCGGGAATATATATGCCATCCTCTATATCATCTAAAATAATATTCGGCGCAGCATAGCGGATACCTTTTTGTAAATCTAAAATACGAATTTCCCCAAAACCCTTTACAAATTTTTCTCCATTTATCTCTAATTCCCGATATTTCCCGTTTCGCTCTATATTAAGAGGTCTTTCACAATGAATCCGCAGATTTTCAAAAAATGTCTGCTTTATATTACCAATATCAGCTTCTTGTTCATTGCTATTCCAGCCAATATTAAGTGCTTCTTCAAAATGCTGATACATATACTTCGTCAAATCATTATTCATACTATATCCCCTATGTTTGCTTCGCACTCACCGTCTGAGCAATTCATACTTGGTTTTATCTAATGTGTTAAGCTCCCTGTCTGCAATTACTTTCACTGAGTCTCTGGCAAAATCAATTTCCACCTCAAAAAGAAGCTCACTACCCGCCGGAGGTCCACCACAAATAACAATAGACGGCTTCCCTGTTATCTTATCCGTTTGGACCAACCTGGGGTGGTTATTTACCCATTCCCAATGTTGATTGGGCTTTAATTGCGTTTTAAATAATAATGTTATCTTAATCACCCAGTTTTTATTCTGATTTTTGGTTCCACTAATCACCATATATTTCTCCAACCATTTTGGCCGCGTTTCCTCAGGATGTATTTCCTCAAACTTTTTCCATGCAATGTTCACAGCCCTGTCATTATCATCATCCGTATTCATAACCATTCTCCTGCATTTCCCCCAATTGGGCTTCCCATAAATTCAAAATTACGATGTTCCTCTTCTATTTGTTGCCTGCTTGCCTCATCCATCTTATTCTGTTGATAAAGTCTATTACCCCTGCACCATTCGCAAGAGCCATGATTTCTACAAGTACCATCAACAGCCTTAGCACCCATATAAGGTTTTCTCTTTTCTTTTTTATGTTTAATTGCTTTATCGAGGCTCATTTTTATCTCACCATCCTGATTTTTTTATGCTTGAAATTCCAAAAAATAATCTTCATTTCCATCCAGCCAATATTCAAACCATTCTAAAAAACTCATTTCAGGTGCACAAGGCTGTATTCCAACATCTGTAAAAAACCACATTTTCCCTCTTTGTTTTCCTGTGACAACTATATTCCAAGATTGTGCATCGCCAATATTAATTAATTCTATATTTCCAAATACTGTTTTTCTAACTCTCTCCTCATCATAATTATCTTCCCATATCCAATACTTTTCAAACTCAAATTCTTTTTGTAAATCCCGGGCATTAACATTCCACTCTTTAAAGCTTAGCAAATCAAAGCCATCTATCATTTTACAGCCATCACAAATATTCGTATAAAAAGTGACTATTTCTTCCGGCAGAATAATTTTATTTTCTCTTTCAAAATTCTTTATATCTTCCATATCAATAACGTTATTTCGCTGAATATTTTTAGTATCCAATTTCTGTTTAATTCTATCAATATCTGCACGCATTCTATATACCTCCTTCTTCAGCATATTATTGGCTATATTTTTTACTGACATTTGCTTTGCCATGCACAGCGGGCATTAGTATATAACAAAAAAGTCATCATCCACATTACCATCAAGTGTGTAATGCACATCATAATATCCAACAGCCTTATCATTGTACTCTATTGTAAGACTAATTACTATGCAACAATAATCATCATCAGGCCAGTTATGTACCAGAAAAGATACGTCATTTAAAAATGTATTTATCCCTTCCGTATCACAATGATTGAATATTTTACCAGCCTCATTAGGATCTTCCCTCCAATAATTATGATATGTATCCCAAAAATTCTCCTTACTCTTTTCTATCAAATTATTTTTAACGATTATTTCTTTTAATTCGTTAAATAACATTTATTCCATCCTTCTTTCCAATTGTTAAAATAAATATAGAACTTCAATCTTTGGATATCTGTCTAAGCAGCTGCTCAATTGGGATGCAGACCATACTATAAGTCTCCTTATTACATTCCGGACACCTATAAGTTACTAAATCACCCTCTTGTTTAACAAAAACTAATTTCGTTTCATCACATACATGTTCCATATCTTCCTGTATTTTCAATTTCATCACCTCTTCTACCAGCTACTACCACTTAACATAGAACAATCCTTTGTTTCTTTTGCCGTCCACATGTCCTCCTCTATGCTGCCATATATCTCAATATAATTCTCATACATATCATACCAGAAAGAAACCTTGTGCTTTGATTTTACTTCAAATCCAATCAACCCGAACTCATTCTTATCATAAGCAGCCTTCCCTTTTCCTGTTGTTTTCTCAATCAAAGACAGCAGCTTGTCATCCCATACGGATGTATTACTAATGATTAACAGAAAATCTGCTTTCACCTGTTCTATGTCTTCCTCCTGCAAGGTCGCTGGTCTCAATTCCACACAGCAGTCACAATATTCATTCCACTCTATATCTTCCTTAATAAAATAATCGGAATCCCTATAAAATACGATTTCCTTCTGAGGTTCTACATACATTTTAAGAGCTTTCTGGTATTCTTCTATCTCGGTTTTGATCTTCTCCCAGTCATACATCGGAACCAGTATTTCAAGCTGTTCCTCAGCATCACTAATTTGAATACTTCCATATCCCTTTACCGCATAATAACCGGGTATTAAACAGGATATATCGGCACTGTCAGACCCTCTCGTACTAGTTGTCATATATACTTTTTTATTTTTTGCTATTGACATAAATGTAATCTTTGAAAGTTCAATTGCAAACAGGCATTGATAATCGGTGAAGTACAAGGTATCATTATGCAAAAAGTATGTCCATTCCTGAACCTTATATCGATGCCTATATTTTTTACATATTGATTTTCTCTCACCGTTTTTTCTATATTCTATAGATAATCCATCCACTGTATAAAAATAATCTATATGTGTTGGAATATTCAATTCTTTTTCAATCTTTTCGTGTATACGACTTTTCTCTTTTCTCAAATCTGAATAATCCTTTTTATTATGACGTATTTTCATTACTATGAGAAACAACACTAATAGTATGGTGATACTAAAATCGCAAATACCAGTAATTTTAATTAAATCCCATGGGGCATTCGGTGAATTTTTTACAAATTGGTCCCATAAAAGAAAAACAGAAAAATACGGAAGAGATAAAGCTACTCCAATAACGGTCAAAATCTTTAAAGGAACCGGCAATATATTACCCGGCAAGTATCCTTCATAATTTGTTATATCTTTTTCGTATCTTTTGTTGATTTCCAGCCATTCCTGCCATAGCTCTTCTCTTGTCCTGGATACCTCGTAAACAGAACCGTTATACTGTTTTGTGTCTATGTTATAATCAAAAAAATTATTCATGATGTTCTCCTTAGTCAATATCCGTTATATGTTATATATTTCTATTTACATTCAGTACATTCATTAAAGCTTCCTGTAATACTCTTGAAACATTAATTCCGGCATGCTCCGCCTCATAATTCAGCCAGCTTGGAAGTGCTACATTTCTCCTAACAGTTTTTGTATCAACTTTTTTTCTATAATCTGAAAAATCAACATCCACATAGGTCAAAACACCCTTTGAAAAATCAATATCTTCTATATTTTGCTTTACTTTTTGAATCGCGGCTGCCTGATCTGATGGAATAGGAAGTTCTTCATTGTTGTCTTCCATTGAAATTCCAGCTAACCCTATAGCATCTCTTGCCATTTCTATAGCATCTGCAAAAGTATCACCTTCTGTGAATATTTCCATATCAGGAACACATACCAAAAAAGGATGTTCCGAGTTATCATTTGTATTTAGTATAAAAGTTGGATAAACCTGTTTCATATGATTCACTCTCCTTATAACAATTTCCATTTTCTTAATATCATTCTTGCTAAGCTTTCATTTACCTCTTTGTGCCTTGGAACTTTTTCTATATCGCTACCTCTTCTGTATATGTCATGATTTCCACCATGTCTCTCAAAAGTAAAACCCGCATCTTCAAGTTTCTTAAGCAAATCTCTTTGTTTCATTAGTGTTCCGCCTCATTACATTATACACACTAATTACACAACCATCAATGCGTTTATACGCAATTTTTACACAACAAATAGCATTGTCCCATCTAGAATAACCATCACTCAAACTAACATTTGTACAAACTCTGAAAATGTACTTGCCACTTTATAGGTTACCGGTTCAAATTCCCCTGATTCCTCGTGACTCCACACGCAAATACACGGTTTCTCTTTGTCTTCCCTATAATCGAAACATACATAATCTCCAGCAAATAATTCTGCTATAGGTAAAATCTCTACTCCAATTAAATCTTCATTATCCGTCAGACACTCTCCTATTTGAGATTCTACAACACTAATATCATACCAGCCATCCGGGCTTTCTTGAACATTCTTCAAAATACACAAAAATCGAGTAATTGCATAATTGTGCCCGTTACTTTCAAATGATTTTTCATTTGGTATCCCACCATTATAATTTACAATAAAGTCTCTATAATCCGTTGGTAAAACCAACCTCCATTTTTGCTCCTTCTCCGCTAATAGTTCAGCGCTTGGTATCGGTTGAATAACCGTATTCTCTTGTATCGTCATTTTATGTCCCCTTGCCTCATTCATTTTCTTTACCTCAAATGATTCGCTTAATCCTTTAAAATTATTACATTCACTGTTTCTTTAAATTAGTAGCAAAATTCCCAGCATTATGCCAATATAAGCACCAATTGCTATCAAAAACCATTGCAGCCATAAAAAAAATGTTCCATAAGCAAATCTTCCTCTTTTTATTATTGCAATATCTTGATTTTTTAAAGGGTTATAGCAAACAATAACATTGTCACCAATCTCATACTTTTTTGACATGTGGCTTGTTTTGTCTGCAATTTCGTAGCTTGTTCCTTTCCAAACAAATTGAATTACAGGAATATTCACAACACTTCCAAAAGCTCCTACTTTCATAGTCTTCTCTCCAACTACTTTTCCTTTTATTTCTACATGATTTTTTCCGTAACGGGTTGGATATATTTCATGAAACACAGTAAAACCCTCTAAAACGCCAAAAACAAAACAGGCTATCAGAACCGCAAGAGTAAATATTATATTAGTAATTCCAACAAAATCCATCTACTTATTCCCCCTTTAAATGGTATATCAAATTCCAAACATCCTCAAAGCTGTCATACTCCTTTACTCAATCACTTTCAAAAGCACTAAAATTGCCAATATCATACAAACAAAACAACCAATTGCCATAATAAACCAAAAAAACCACGCCCAAAATGTTTCGCTAGCAAATTTCCCCCTTTTTATGATTGCAACATTTTCATTTTTTGTAGGATTATAACAAACAATCACTTCATCGCCTATCCAGCAATTTCTATGAATATAACTTGTTCTATCTGCAATCTCATAGGTTTTTCCCTTCCAAGTAAATTGAATCACAGGAATCTGCACAATACGTCGAAAACGCCCTACTTTCATATCCTGCTCCCCAACCATTATTCCGTTAAGTTCTATATGATTCTTTCCATAACGGGTTGGATAAATTATGTTAAATTGTCTAATCCCCTCTGCAATACAGATAACAAACAAGCCTGTCGTACATATTATAGTCATAATCATATCCATATCCATTCATTTACTCTCCTCTTAAATGGTATATCAAATTCCACACAGTCCATATTTTCCTGAACAACATACATCACTTGCAAATTCTATCCCTGAAACCCAATCACAATCCATTCGTCTACAATGTCCCAAAAATCAATATTGTAGCGCGGCAATTTGGAGACAGACCATAAGACCGCATCATCATCCTTATCATTTAATGCATCTATTACAACGTACGCTCCCGCTCCGCTGCCAAAAAATCCAAAGGCAGACTCTAATTGAATTTTTAGGGACTCCTCCATCTTATCAACTATTTCCCAATCTTCATCTCCTAAATGCAATATATCACTTTTAGAATATAACCCCATACTTCCACTTGCGTAGTAATTAAAACCATCATGCAAATCCTGATAAAATTTTTGAACCGTGTCCGGAAAGCTTGTCCAGTATCTTTCCAAATCACTTGATGGCTGACATTGTAAAGGGTTTCCACCCTCATAATATAATATTTGTCCATTTCCTGAAGCAATACTATACAATAACGAATATCGCCCTCTATATGTAATCAACTCAATGTTTTTTAGATTTTTCTTCATATACTGTATTGTATTGCTCAGCTCCTTAAAAACAACCCGATTCCACATCTGCATGGCAACAATTACCTTGTCCTCTGCCCTTTGCAGATTAAGCACACGCTTCCAGCTATCAGGAATATCTGCAATATTATCAAATCCATTTTCAATAATTTGAACATCCTTATGATATTTCCTTAAATAATCCATTTTATCAGCCATTTCTGTTCCCTCCCTTGTTTAAAAATAATTTATATTTATGAATGTTCTGTTTCGTTTATTTCCAAAGAACCTTCGATAAAAATTCTATCTCCCTCCATATAATCTACTGCATCTTCGAACTCAATCAAAATCTTATCCTTTGAAACAGATGAAAATGCATATACAGAACAATCATCTATCACCTGTGATACTTCTACTATTGCCTCGATATGTGAGGATTTTTTTATTACCTGTCGATGCATTAAGTCTTTATTCATCCGTTTACTAATGTTTACTAAATCAATCGATACGGTTCCTTCCAATATATCCCCTGTCTTTCTTTTGAGGACTTCTCCATCCTTTTCTAAATATTCATCGTATTCAAAAAAATGCACTATATATTTAGCATCACCATGCATTTCTTTAACTATTGCCGTTCTTTCATATCCATCTGCATAAATTTCGCTGATTATATATTTTTTCACCCCTGGACACCCCTATTTCATCTTACTAAATGACTTGATATCCGACATCTATTCAATAGCAATTTTCCTATCCAAAAATATATGAATTTGCTTTGATTTGAAACTATTTACATATCCTGTACATCCACCATATTCTTGACTATATATTTTTCACTTAAAAGATTAGACAACATATTATGTACCTGATATACCATTTCTTCAAATCTTTGCTTATCAATTTCTGAATTAAACCCAATATATTTAAATTCTTCTTGATTATTCAAATACAAAGCGTCAAACTCATTCTGCAATTCTTCCAGTATAGCAACAAGCTTATCATCTTTTCTAATTTCCTCCATCAAATCATTATCAATAAAGTCACCATTTTCGTCATATATCCAAATGGGATAGCATTGATAATCTAACATTAATCGTATTTCTTTTTTCATTAACAATTCTCCTGGTAACTAATGTTTGTTATGTATTCTGAGTGCAACAATATTTCCTTCTTATGATATATGTTTCTAAAACTAATCATTATATCTTTGTCTATTTATTGATCTATTACTAATCTCCATATAATCGACCCATACCCCGTCTTTTAGAATTTCATATTTTCCCCACTGCGGATTGTTTTCGACTCTCCCCTTGACCCGGACAGGTTCAATACAGTCATCCTGACAATTTGGAAATGTATCATCTATTCTGTGCCAACCGGCGGAATCTATTTCACTTTCCCATTCCTCCAAAGCACTTTCCAGATCAGGATACCAATGGTCGTATGAACTCATCACGGCATCTCTGGCACAGTACAAATATACCAGCGTATGCTCCTTTAGCTCATGCCGCATAATCTTATAAACTATATCCTTTTGATTTGTATAATACGGTTCTCTTAAATACGCCCACTGCCGCATTGCCAACCCTCCGTAAAACCATCACAGGTATTCTATCAACATTACTTCATTTTACTATATTCTACATAAAATGTCAGCATTTTTCAGGTGCTATAAACACTCCTATCATCTGCCATACATACTATAATGTTTTATTACATTTTTTTGCCGTATCCTTTCTCCTGTCAGGCTTCACATACCTGATAGAAAGGTACTTGTACTGCATTTTGAGTTATGCTAAACTTAAGCCCAGTAACAAGACACTTAAAATACATTTACACAGCAAAGTCAGTTAATAAATCAGGAGGAAGGCAAATGCGGAGCATTTCTTAAAATGCCTTCCGAGGCAATCAATTTTTCTTCGAAAAATTGGTTACAACCGACATGCCGCCGAACCAGAGGTGAGGGGGCGATTCATTATTATACAGGGAGGGATGGCGATGAAGAATATTCTTGTCATACAAGGCGGCGGCAGATACCAAGGAAATACAGAACAGTTAATCGAATTTTTCGTAAAAGGTGCAACCGAAGCAGGACATTATGTGGAGGTGATTTCCCTTATCAAAAACGAAGTAAAGGGCTGTTTGGGCTGTAATGCCTGTCGCTATGGGAAACCGTGCATTCAGAAGGATGCTTTTAATGAAATGATTCCCAAAATCAAAGCGGCAGACTGTATTGTATTTGCTTCCCCATTATATTTTTGGACAGTGTCCTCCAGAATAAAGGCATTTATAGAACGTTTTTACTGTATTGCGGAAGAAGATCCGGCACCACCTTTCGGTCGGTACGAAAAATATCCCATTAAGGATTGCGCCCTGCTTATGACCTCAGCAGATGATTTTTTCTGGACATTTGAACAGGCGGTATCCTATTACAAATTTGCACTGGTAAATTATATCGGATTTCAGGACAAAGGTATGCTCCTCGCCGGTGGCTGCGGCGACACAAACGGAAACCCCCAAATCGGTGAAACACAGCATTTAACGGAAGCATACGAGTTTGGGAAGAACATATATAATGACTAACATTTTGACATCAGCTAAAAGGTTACCCTGAGGGTTTGAAAATTCTAGCCTTATCACTTAGGTGATAAGGCTATTTTTACGGAGAAAAGGAATTACCGCCCTACCTTACTGCGGCAGCTCCATTTCATCATTCATTTTCACAAATCCAAATTTTTCGTACAGCGGTTTCCCCATATCTGTTGCCTCAAGAGAGATTGCTGTGACACCCCTTTCTTTTGCATCTTCTACCAAAAGCTTTAATGTTTTATAGGCAATTCCCTTTCTGCGATATATAGGATTGGTGTACATATTCATAATGTATGCCTTATTGCCACTAGGGTTGTGATAGGTCGGCATTACCCGGAAATAGCTTACTCCTCCAGCTCCTACAAATCTGTTTCCATCAAAAACAAGATATGCTGTATGCGTACCATTGGACAATGCCTCCATATAGTAATCATATGACTGCTCTTCTACCTCGGTCATATCGGCAGCTTCCGTCAGTTTATTTGCTGCCCTCAGCACCTCAATTCTCGACTTAATTAATATATCTATATCCTCTATTGTTGCTTTTTTATATATCAATTTCATTTCACTTTCCTCTTTCCAGCTTTGCTGCCCTTAACATATAACTTAAATTATTGACCAGCATAATCACACACACGCAGAGCATTGGCCAGATACCGGTGTTAAGCATAAATATCCCTATAAAGGTCAGTATATAGAGTACAACGCAGGTAATATTGGTATCCATAAATGCCTTATAGGTTGCTTTATAGGTCATCAGCTTTTGTGCCTCGTCACAGCTTGAAAGCCAGACCTCATTAAATTTGAAATCAAACACATTTCCCTCTTTTTCTGGATTTAATTTCTTCTCAATGTCTACAATTCCTTTGGGAACAAGCATCACAGCCGCAAGAATAACAAAAAACAAAACGCAGTCAGCAATTACTATAACTGCCTCATAACCACCGCTCTTTCCATAGGAATTAAATTCCGCCATCCAGATTACGCAGCCAAAAAAGAAAATATTCAAAATCGACATCACATTTGCCAAAATCAATGGCTGATTTAATTTATCCTCAAGACAATCCCACAAATCATCATCCTCTGGATTATTCTGCAGAGCCTTATACATTTTTTTGCAGGAAAGATAAAGAATACACACCACAATCAAAAAGACAACTGCCAATACAAAATAGAGTGGCGGCACAACGGTTGTCAGACTGTTTTTCAACGCCCCAAGTACAGCTTCCAGGCTGCCGCTTCTCTCACCTCTTGCCACCAATCTGCCTGCCTGATATCCCGCTCCATATAACACTGCCATAACCACAATAAACGTGATATATATCTTTTTGTCGCTTTTCTTATTGCTCTTCATTTTCTCCATCCTCCATATATTCAAAAATATCCTCTACTTTACAATCACACACGCGCGCTAGCTTCAATGCCAAAGTCACTGACGGCGAATAATCCCCTCTTTCAATCTGGCTGATTGTCTGTCTGGAGGTCTGAACCAATCTGCCCATCTCCTGCTGATTGACACCAAGCCTTGCACGATATTCCTTTAAATGATTATTTAGTGGCATTCGCTTCAACCTCTCTTTTATTGATAAAATCTAATGTATCCATCTGCGCTTTCTCTGCAGTGACAACTCCAACATTTCCCCACATAAACCCAAAGAGAATCGCCATATAAACCTCTTGAAAAATCAACCAGCCCATAACAATTCCCATTACAGAAAAAGCCCCTACTGACCAATACGAATCGGCCTTCTTTTGCAGATTTTTACGATACATAAGCTTATCATTCCACTCCACGCCTGCCACCTGGCCAAGCTGTATATATTCTGTTAAATCCGCTTGTAAATCCTTTTCCATTTTTTCTTTATACACCTCTACTTCTTCCAGACAGACACATTTTTTGAAATGCAATGCTGCGGTAGACTCTCCGTACCAGAATTCATCAAAATCAAATTCCTTATCCCCCAGCTTCACGCCTGACTCTGTCTTGGAAAAATAATCCTCCCGTCTTTCAAAAATATAAACCCCGACCAGCTCCTTCTTTTCATAAATGCCATATACACGTCCTTTTTTCTCTAATGTATCGGCAATTTCCTCCCTTAATTCATCTATGTCTGTGAGGTCTGAAAGTCTCTCACCGAATCCCGTTCTGTTCAATCTCCTCTTATTCATTGTATTGATGTTAAATTGCTTTACTGTACTAATAATCATACTCTTTCAACCTTTCTTGTCATTTTGACAACTTTACTTGTCATGTGCACAATGTATTTATACCATATGACAAGTATCCTTGTCAACATCTTTTGACAAGTTTTTTTGTCAAATATTTTTTTCAGAAAGAAATCAGTCCTTACATACTGAACGATAATGCCACACAGCGTCTTAAACGACTGTTGTCTGCATGAAAAAAGCGAGGCAGCCGAAGCTGCCTCTACTTCCTATTCCTTATTGAAAAATAACTACCTGGAGCAAAAACTAATATTTAATTATTAGCACGCTCAAAGCCTCCCAAAAACGTCAATGTGTTTGATGCTACTAAACTTGCTTCTTCCATTGCCATATCTATATTATTATGATTAAGATACGATGCAATAAATGCTGCATGGTAGCTATCACCACACCCTGTAGTATCAACAATATTTTTTACTGGAATAGCATCTATATCATATTCCTTACCATTATGAAAAGTAACACTTCCTTTTTCCGCTAAAGTTGTATTAAAAATACCATTATACAATTTAGACCAATTTTTTAAAACCATAAGTGTTTGTTCATCTCCACTAAAAAAGATAAAATCAATTTGCTTGATAATTCCCTCTAATTCCGAAAAATTTCTTACCACATCAAAATCAACTGCCATCTGATATCCATATTCTGATTTTAATTCAAGAACATCTTGAAAATTAGGGCTGTAATAATTTATAAAAACAATATCTGATTCTTGCAATTTTTTCTTATCAATGTCAGATAACTTAAAATCCTGATATACTCCTCCGTCCCATGAATCTTCTTTAAAATAACGATTGCCTTTTGAATCGTGATATATTCTATTTGTTGCTGTTTTTCCATTATCAATAACATGTACACAGGACATATCTATAGTTTTTCTCTCTTTTATACATTTGATAGCTTTTTGACCAATATAATCGTTCCCAACTGCCCCCATAAGGCTTATGCTAATATGTGAATATTTTGAAATAGTCATTGCAAAATTGAGTGCCTCTCCCCCTAATCTTATTTCTTCTGTATCATCAAAAACATCTGCACAAATCGTTGACATTGCTACTATTTTAGCCATGATTTCCTCCCTACCATTGATTTACTCTTCAGATATTAGCCGACAACCATTCTCTTATTATTTCTCTACAAAAACCATATCACCGTTATGATATATTTCTATTACACATTCACTAAGCTTATCATCCACTGACAACCAGCCCGAAAGCTTAGTCTGATTATACCCATAGGTTGCATCAATTATTTCAAAATGAAAGGGATCATATTGCTTTATAAAATTCTGGAGAGATAGCTTTTCCCCTGAAAACTTCCCACTATTTTCAGTAAAATTTTCAAGAATATATACATAGCAAAAATCCCAGTCAATATGATAAAATATTACATTACCTTCTACCTGTTCATAATCGTCCCCGCACCGGATAAATCCTGTATCCATAACAAGCATAATATCATTACCGGTAACACGGATAGCACTTGCCACCATGTCATGAAGACCGTGTGTTGTATGTATATTTTCCCGAATGAATTCCATGGTTCTTCTCCTTTATCATTATCTAAATATCCAGAACATTATAGCACAGACAACCGCAGCAAGAACGGCGCAGCCCATTGCAAGAAAGACCTTTTGGTATATTCTTTTACCGCTTTCACGGGCTTTTTCAATTTCAGACAAGGTTCTGCCCTCAGTAAAAGCCACGATTTCCTTATAAGTCTGAATGTTCAGCTGCTTTTTGTGCTTCTCAACCTGAATAGCATAATACATGCCGACAGCTACAATGATGAGGTAAATCCCCATTCCCCACCATCCAAGAAATTTAGCAAGGGGAATCGGCAAGATAAGCATCGCAATAAAAAACACTGCCAATATTGCACTTTCTTTTTGGAACTTCACACTTTCCTGTTCGTTAATTTCATTTTTCATCATTTCTACATCTCCTTTGACAAGTTGGTCTAAGGACACAGAAAATACTTCACTTAACAGCAACAAACTTTTAATATCCGGATACGTTTTATCATTTTCCCAGTTTGATATTGACTGTCTGGAAACAAAAAGCTTTTCAGCAAGCTCCTCCTGCGATAATGATAATTCTGTCCTGTATTTTTTGATTTGTTCTCCAAGCTTCATTTTCCCGCCTCCCATATCAACCTACCTCAAAGGAAATATTTTCGCAATCAAAGGTCTTTTACATCCTGTATTTTAGCGGTGTCAAATGTGTTTTACAACCCCTTTTTGTCCTTTATTTCTCCTTTCCCTCCGCTAACTCCTTGTGAAGCCTTGCATACATACAAGCTGAAATAATAATCATGGGAAGCAGATAAATTAAATATGAACCGACACCATCTGCTTTCCAGCCTGTTATCTTTTCACTATTAATATAATACTGAAGAATAGAAGGCGATGAATTATTGATTGCATGCAGGATCGTTGCAGGCCAAATGGAACCGGACCTGTATGTCACAAAGGTAAGTATAATTCCCACAAAAATGCACATAACACACATTGCAGCAAAGCCTGTAAATGGATATCCCCAATAGTTCCTTCCAAAATTGTGCCCGACATAGGTGAGCGGCCAGTGCCATATTCCCCATATGATTCCTCCAATTAAAACTGCTTTCTTTCCCCCCCACAGCTTAACCATCTTTGGCATCATATATCCCCGCCATCCGGCTTCCTCGCCAAAGGCACAAAAAGAAGCTAACGAGCCTGAAATCATCATAGTAATTGGCTGCAGATAGATAATGGCCTGTTCATTGTCTGCGATTCCCAAAAGTGCCGGATAATCAGCATCAAAAGCTCCGGGTGAAAGAAGAAGTGTCAGCCCATTACCAAGTTCAAAATAGATCCATGGAAGAAGCATGGCGATTACAAAATATATCCACTTCTTATCTTTAAAGCTAATTCCAAGAAGCATGGAATCTTTACCTGTAACTGCAAATCCCTCCTTCGTCACATATCTTGTAAGCAGCGCTGCCAAGGCTGGGCAAAGCATTCCAAGACTCACAAACTGCTCCATGCCTGAAATCTCGCCATTTTCCGCCCAGATATTTCCGGAAAGGATATACGCAAAAAAGATAATCCATGTTATTCCAAAGGCGAAAGCCAGATAAACCAAAAGCCGTTTTGTTTCTAATTTCTTATCCATCGATTTCCACCTCCCTGTCTTTATTTATACTGCAGGTTATCCGGTAAGAAAGCCCGAAAATAGCAATATCCAAAACCGGTGACAGGATAGAAAACAGTGATACAAAAAGCGTGTGCTCGTTACACCAGGTTAGAAGAGCATAGATATCAAAATTCTCAAAAACCTTTAGATTACCAAAAAGCAAATACGCTATCACAACAAAACCGATACCCTCTAAAATTGCAGTCTTTATCACCGTTCCCTTTTTCACTCCAAGGGTAATAAAAAATGGTAGTTCTATCGAGGCAATCAAAAGCGAGATTCCGCAAAATGCCGGCAGAAATTGAGAGCAAGCAGTCATCAGCTGCCTGCTTGCATTATCTCCCGCCACACTGTTAAATATGATTGCCCACATCGTTTCCAATGAAAACAAAATATAGACCGCAATACCTATAAATATGTATTTTGATGCAATATATGCATTTTTGCCAAGGGGCAGTGTTCTGGTAAACTGTCTTGTCTTATTCTTCTCATCATTTTTACAGATAGCGCCTGTCCATGTAGAGGGCAGCATAAGACAACAGGCAATCAAAAGCAACGATGGCATTACGATGAAAGTATCGCTCATCTCACCGACTGTCATTTCCACTAACTCTCCTGTTTCACTCTCCTGCATAACGCCTGGCATAGTCGTGGTCACATTTCCCGGAAATGCCAATCTTACTATTAAAAATAAAACGGTGCATACAATCAGAATACATATGATCTGCTTTCCCTTAATTCCAACAAAATCTTTATATAGAAGTCCTGCCATTATGCCACACCCCGCTTTCTTCCAGCTATATACACTGCCGCAAAATATGCTCCACCGGAAACGATGACTGCGGCAGCGAACAGAATATATGATTTATGGAACATAAACCCTGTTGCCTGATCATATAAAACGAATAATGCATCGTCATCAGAACCCGTCAAAAAAGCCTTCAGCTTATCTAAATTGGCAATTATATAGATAACTACCCCAATTAATAACGGAATGACATTGGCATATACCGTACTTCCTTTATCCAGTAAATACACTAGTAGAATAAAGAGGCTGACATACATCAGCATGATGGATGCAAAGGATACAATCACACCACAGAACTTCCCAAAAGAAATGATATTGGTCAGAGATGACAAAACAATCGTCATCATAAAGTCAACTGCCACACCTATGGCAATAAACAGATAACCTGTTATAAATCTACATGCCACCCGTTTACCGATTGAAACCGGCAATGCAGCTGCAACCTTATAAAAAGACGCATTTTCATCAGCTGTGATTAGATTCGTGATATCTCCCGTACATGCAATCGGAATCAGCATAGCAAAAAGCAGTGCAGCACTTGTAAGCTGAGTAACATCTGCCGCTGCAGCCTCACCGGAATCAACCACCTCTATCATCCCTGCATGAATATTTCCAAAGTTATAGCTTAAAACATACAAAATGGAAATAACAATGACTCCAACAATGATAAACACATAATTTGTCAGCTGCTTTTTCAGGCAGAAAAAATCTTTTATCAATAATCCCCGCATAAATCTCCCTACCTTTCTGACATCTTGTAGCCTTTTGCCTTATTTACATAGTAAATCATAATCTCCTCAAGCCCGGCCGGCTCTATCACCATTCCCGGATACAATTTTTCTGTGGCTTTTCTGTCATTTATCAAAACCTCCGCTCCGAAACTTGAAATCTCTGCTGACACAATCAGCGATTCGCTTATATTCCCCAGCTCATCCTTTTTGCAGCGTAAAACACCATGTTTTTCAAGGATTTCATCCTTGTTTCCTTTTAACACAATCCTTCCGCCGTCAATAAATATAACCTCATCTGCCAGCTTTTCCAAATCTCCCGTGATATGGGAAGATAAAAGCATCGTGTGATCCTCCTCTACCACATATTCGCGAAAAATCTGAAGCATTTCATTCCTCACAATCGGATCCAGGCCACTGGTAGGCTCGTCCATAATCAAAAGCTTTGCATCGTGTGATAAAGCTGCGGCAATCTGGAGCTTCATTCTCATTCCCCGTGAAAAGGTACCGCATGCCTTCTTCGTTGGAAGGGAAAAACGCTTCAGATATTCAAAATACTTTTCCTCATTCCAGTTTTTGTACACATTCTTCATAATGGTATTAATCTGCTTTGCCGTCAAAAAATCATGAAATCCCATCTCATCAAATACAACTCCAATATCCTCCCGAAGAGATGCGCTGTCCTCATCTATGCTTTTTCCAAACAAATAGATTTCCCCATCATCTCTGTTGATAGCGTCAAGAATAAGCTGAATCGTCGTTGTCTTTCCTGCACCATTTTGCCCGATAAATCCACAGACACTTCCCTCCGGAACAACAAAATCCACATTGTCGAGCTTAAAATCACCATAATCCTTTGTGACGCCCTTAAGTTCAATTACATTCTTAATATCTCCCATGGCAATTCCTTTCCAATCTTAACCTGCCACCCTTTCATCCGGATAGAGGTAAATTACCTATAAGCTCTTTTCTTCATAAAGAAGTTTAAGCATCTCCTGAAGTTCATCAACCGTCACCTTCCCAAGAATCGCCTTATCAACAGCACTTTCTAAAAGCTCCTGAATCGCAAACATCATATTTTCCTTCACGATATCGCTGTTAATTCCTTTTACGAAGCTCCCTCTTCCAGTAACAGAATAAATGAACCCATCCCTTTCCAAATCCTCATAGGCACGTTTCGTTGTAATAATACTGATTTTTAAATCCTTTGCCAGAACTCTCATTGATGGAAGGGCGTCCCCTTCTACAAGTTCTCCTGTCATAATCTGACTTTTGATCTGCTCCTCAATCTGCTCATAAAGCGGAATACCGGAGCTGTTTGAAATTATAATATCCATACTTTTTTCCTTTACGCGTAAACACAATAGTAAATATGTGCACTTATTCACCATTGTGGAATATTGTATATATTCAATATACACATTTTGATGTTGTTTGTCAACCGCTATATTTTCTAATGTCTGCATTTTCTGTTTACCAATGCGAAAATAAAATTCCGGCAAGCGGTGATAACACTATCATTATTGCTGAAAATGTAAAAGACTCGACTGAAATCAATGTAGCCCGCTGCTCTGACGGAAACATATCCTGAAGAATTGTATTTGTTCTTACCTGAAGTGCATCGTCACTAAGCGCAGCAATAAAACCCCCTGCCGTCATAATAAGAGGCATTACGGAATGTTCAGCCAACACTCCCACAAAAACCAGTACTGCACTAATGGCAAATACATATCTATACCTCAGCCTCTTACATTTAAGTATTATTTTTGCCCCAAGGATTCCTCCCATTTCCATAAAAAACAAGGCAAATCCAAGTGCCAGACCCGGCACACCTGCCTCTGGCAGCTTTGCCTGAAGAAAAAACAGCAATAAAATATCAACAGCTCCGACCAACGAATTACAGAACATTAGAAAAATAGCTTTCTTTTCATTTTTTAAAAAGGAAAAGCTTGTGATAAAGCATATTATCAGTTCCTTCCTTATAGAGCTAAGCATATTTTTTTCATTGCTCCTATGATGACAGGTTACACGCACTTCGCATAAAGACAGGAGCATCCATATTTGTATCATGCCCATTAAAATATCCGTACTATATGCTGCTTTATGTCCAATCAAAAGCGCAAATCCGGCACACAGGGTTGATACACCGCTGCAAAGACGATATATGACCATTTGATTTGATGCATATCTTTCATAATATGCCGAGACATCATTCATTTTTAGCGAATCGTATGCAAGTGCATCACCTGAGCCTGATGAAAAATTATAGCTTACCGCATGGAATGCAATTGCTGCACATACCATAAATAAATTACCAGATAATATCATGATGATACTTCCAAGCATTCTCATCATACTGCTGACAATCAGCATATTTTTTCTTCCAAAAACATCAGCAAAAACGCCTGAAGGGATTTCAAATATCAAGCTTGTTATATGAAAAACAGTTTCCGCAAAACCAATCTCCACCAAGCTGTACCCTCGCGCTGCCAAAATTGCCACCCACGCACCTGTCAAAGATAAATTGCCAAGCACAGATGATAAATATAATCTCGATATTTGTTTCTTAATATTTAACATAAAAAAATCTCCTTAACTTTGAATTAAAAATGTTAAGGAGATAATGTACCGATTTGATAAGATTTGTTGAATGATAAGCAAAGTCAATGAAATACCTGTTGCTTAGCTATATCTGGCTCTCTACAAATCCTTCTAAAAAAAGGCGCACTATCCCCGTCAAGAGGAAAAACATAACCTTTTTTCAGTTGTAGATTTGTCATTTTCCAGAACATAAATTCAACCTCTTTTTTCATATTCATATCAGATATTACCATAGTTTTATCACTAATGCAAATGATAATGCCTTATAAAATATAGCTTCGCAACTATTGATTGCGCAACCCGCAAAAATTGGTAAAATTATTTGATAGACATTTTTTCAAAGTAATGTTGTAATAAATATCAAAGCATATACTAGGTAATTGCGAAACTCCTTATTTTCAAAACCTAGATAATATACAACATAGTACGGAGGATTTTTAGTATGAAGCTGGGAAAAAAAATATATACTCTTCGAACAAATAACGGACTGACACAGGAACAATTGGCCGAACAATTAGGTGTATCCAGACAGTCCATTTCAAAATATGAATATGACCAGAGCACCCCGGAGCTGGAAAAAATCAAACTGCTGGCAGAAATTTTTGGAGTGACTCCGGATTATCTAATCAATGATGAGATAGACATTCCGAAAAATGATACAAACGAAACCACTCTAAACCAAAATGATTCGGTAGAAGAATCATCGGCGGCAGGTACGAATGTGACAGAATCCACCGATTCAGAACAAGCCAAAAAAGACAGTGATTTTCTGCTCTCCAGCATAGAAGAATTTAGCCAGAAAACAGATGCCTTACAAAGCCAATACAATCATTTGAACAAAACAACGAAAACCATATGTATCCTTACCGCTGCTGCCATGCTTATTATAACTATCATGCTCTCTGCTACAAATATTTACCAGTCCTCACTGATAAGCACATTACAGCAAAATCAAAACACTACTGACTACTACACAGGTGTTCCAGATATAGAGGAGGACTTGGTTGACCAGATTTTTTCAACCTATGAATATGGCATAAAAAAATATAATCCTGCAGATAACACAGTTGATTTTTTCATTCGCTGTAAACCAATTAAATACAGCACTGGTACAACTATTTCTGCATTCCTTTCCTTTGAAAACGGACAAGTATATGATTATACCCTGTCAGAAAATACCGGTATTTTTAGCGGAAGCATCACCATTCCACTTACAGCTGATGATTATGACCTGACATTTCTGATTGATAATCAAGAGGAAAAGCAAAATATAGATGTGAGTTATATGCTGAATTTATTAGATGAATTGGACTGGCATCCATCTATCACCAAAGATTCTGCTGAAGCAAAGAACAGTAAAAACGGAACAACAACCTTGTCCGGTGATGTCTGTATCCAGTCAGATGATTCAAACGATCCAACTATGTTTCTTCCATTCATTTCAGATATAAAGCTTGTATTTTGTATGGAGGATCACATTATATTTGAGCATGCATTAACACAGCAGCAATTGGAGGACATACAGATGGGATATGGAGTATTTATCCCCTACGAATTCAACATAGACAGTAATTTACTAGATCAGCAAATAGATATTTATGTGGAATACAAAAATTCCAATATTGACAAGAATATCCGCATCCACTATAACTGGCTGACTGAGGAATTAACCACTGACATATTACCAATTGAAACAGGTGAATAAGATTTTATACATGAGATTATAACCGAATAAGGTTTATTGTCTCCCACAACTGCTGTCTCCATTAACATTTTCTAATTTTCAGTATAAAAAAGGGAGCCGTTGTCGGTAGATTATTCATCTGACCTCACAACAGCTCCTGACAGATTGTTACAGTTATTTCTGCCATAATATACAGAAGCACTTTTACATCAGTTGCTACAGCCGGACTAAAGCGTAAGCGATAGTAATTTTTCAAAACGAAGTCGTATATCTCATAGTCTTTTGGTTCTGCAAGATTATCTTGCGTTGTGTTTTTATCTTTGCAGTTATATACTATCACACTTTCAATTCACAGACAATAATGTGATATCATCCAGATATTTTTGCAATTTATCTGCAAACTTTCCGATATGTATACCGTCTACAAAGGAATGATGTGCCTGAACAGACAACGGCATGATAATCCGTCCATCCTTTTGATAATATTTTCCCCAATCAAACAATGGTGTCGCATTATCCTTCTTACCCGAATTGGTATGGGAAATATGGGTATAAGTAACCCATGGCATAGGAGAACATTGAAATACATCATTGCCAAGAGGTCCGGTAAAATATTCCTTTTGTTCCTCTGCTGTCTGTGCCGCTAATTCTACATATTTCCTCATTGAATCCTGCATCGGAACATTAACTACCTTAAACAATTCTGTATCTTTATTCAAGTAAGTAAAGGCGGTATCAATTTTATCAAACAAAACAATTTCGCCATCTAAAAAACGGTATCGAAATGCTTCAATCGCATTTGCACATTTACATACAGCATATACAAATGCAAGTGTAAATGAAAAATTTTGCTTTCTGGTTTGTTCCAGAAAATTTGTGATATCCACATCAAAGGTCACGCAAAATGCAGGTTCCACACTATTTCTAAAAACCATGCAGTGCATAGCCCTTTCCCATGTTTGCTCATCTATTATCTTATACGCATTTGCCATAAGCTCACTCCTTTAAATCTCTATTTTAGCTTTTATATATTATTCTATCGAAGTTCCAAGATTATATGCTTCCTCCAACGCCTTTGTTTCTTTAATGTCTCCAATATCCTTAACCCCTCTTACTAGTACCATGCCTGCGTCTTCCAAATGAAAGAAGTTAATGACAAGCTGATACTGCAATTTAATTGCATCAAACAATTCCGGCAATGTCGCTGCCCCTACCAGCAGCAAAGCCAGCTTTTTTATTTGAAATTCATTTCTCATAGGCGTATGTAATCTATCAATAATTGCTTTCAATTCTGCACTAATCCCATAAAAATAAACCGGCGATGCGATTACTACCATATCAGCAATCCTAAGCTTTTCATATATTTCTGCCATATCATCTTTTTGAAAGCATTGATTTCCTTCCCTTGCAAAACATGAATTACAGCCAATGCAGGGATTTACTTTATAATCAGCAACAGACACTATTTCCACAGTATTATTTTTGCCCGCTCCCTGCGCAAATGCCTGCGCAAGCAAATCCGTATTTCCACCTTTTCTCATACTGCCAACTAAAACAACTATTCTGCTCATAATTCCCTCCTGTTCAACGTCATAGAAATTTTCTTATCCTCTTTCTAAACAAGATTCATTTAACTAATTCCATTTCTATACACTTCCAGACCTCGCCCATACAATGATAGTTTTCTACCTCCTGCAATTCTACTGTTCTAAATCCACAAGCTTTATAGCATTCTAAGGCAACTGTGTTGTTTTCAAAAACACCCAAAGATATTTTTTTCACCTTTATAAAATCAAAAGCATATTGAACCGCCAAAGAAACCATTTCTTTTCCATAGCCTTTTCCACGTTTCGTATCATCGACAATCACAAAACCAAGCCGGATTTCTTCAAGATTATGCGCATCCGGGAAACGCATCGTGAAATGTCCTATTATTCCTGTATCATCAAACACTGTCATACCCCAGATTTTTTCATTGTCCTTATCCCTATCATAATACCCATTCATATCCTCAGCAGTAATAGGATATTTCTCATAACGGTCTGCACTCCATTGCCGAAAAGCATACTCACTTTTTAACCATTTTGTTATCGTTTGTGCATCGCAAGCCTTATATGGTCTTAATCTCAACATAATGACCTCCCAAATCTTTACCTCTATTTCCTGATAATCAACTCAAAATCTGTTTACGACTTTCTAATCAAAAAAGCATATTAAAATCTCATGAAACATTATAACATATGTCACCAATTTTCGAAGAAACTTCGTTTGTTGCAATAGTCGCCAAATGTATATACAAGTATCTACGCTTGGCTCGTTATCTGCACAAATTGATGATCTACTTGCGCATCAGCGCAACTCATTATAACACAAAATATATAGGATTGTGGAAAGACAAATAAGACAAGTAAGTTTTCCACTTATAAACAGGCTCTACAACATTCTCTGTAGAGCCTGATACTTCATTCTATAATTCTATCAATTATTTTTCAGAGCTTATGGTATATTCAACTGTTAAACAAATCATTAAATTCAATCTAAAAACAGTTTCCATTTTACTCTTTATTAAATTTTTACAATCACTATATCCGATTAGTTGTCAATCAATTTGTCTTCATTATTCCAGCTATATAACTTACGGATTTCTGTACCAACAAGTTCCGCCGGATGCTCTGCTGCCAACTTCCTTAGCGCGTTAAAATGAACCTGTCCTCCGGAAGACATTTCCAAAAGGAAATCTTTTGCAAAAGTTCCGTCCTGAATATCTGAAAGAATCTGCTTCATTGCCTTCTTGGTATCCTCTGTAATAATCTTAGACCCGGTAATATAATCACCATACTCCGCAGTATTAGAAACAGAATATCTCATTCCCGCAAAACCTGACTGATAAATCAAATCTACAATTAACTTTACCTCATGGACACATTCAAAATAAGCATTTCTCGCATCATAACCTGC
>CAMWYM010000042.1 GCA_947178475.1 uncultured Clostridium sp.
TTTGGGAAAATATAATTTGTTTGAATTACCCCGAGATGAAGAAAAAGAAGAGGGAATTTATACATTAATCGGATGGAATGATTTTGTGAAAAAAGCTGTTGAGGGATATGAATTATCTTGTTGAATCTTTTGATATAGTGCTTTGTTATGTGATATATTAAATAGTGGCTGTGATTAATATATAATGATTTAATGGCTATAATTTGGTGACAGCAAGCGGCTTGCAGATACTGTTATCTTGTGAGATAATATAAAAAATCATCCAGGAATTAGGTGTATTTCCCGTTATGATTTTATATGCTACAGTTGCCGTTCAAGTATGGGCATTTATGCAAACATTAGAAGTTGCATGTGCAAGTACTTTCCTTGGAATGTCAGCAATTAATGTTGTGATGAGTACCGTGATGTTTGTGGCATCTGTTATGTAGCATAAGGAAAAAGAAACATTAGTATATGGTGCGTTATTGATTTTGTCTGTCTTTGAATTTGCTTCTGCATATAATGCATACTGTGAAGTAACGGAACATGGAAAAAAGGGTAGCAATTCTCTTGTTTATGATGCAAGCGAGGGTGGAAGTTATACTGTAGATTCATCGATGTTTCCAGATGATGAGGCGGCAGGAGTACTGCAAAATGGGGAATATGTTAAAAATCCATCGGCACATAACATAAATGATTATATTAGTAAAAATTCAAATTATTTAGGAAACAAGAATATGAATGGTCAGTATATGTATGTTGTTGATACGGATGGAAATATTATTATCGGGACAAGATACGGACAGAGAATGCCTCATCCTACCCTGATAGGTGGAATAAATCCACAGGTGCAGGCGGCAGGCATAATTGAATTAAGAGGTGGAAAGATTTATAGTATTAATAATGCCAGCGGGCATTATAAACCTGGTAATGAATGTTTAAATGTAGTTGAATATTTTTTTTAGCAAACTGCCAGATGTGATTTTTTCTAAAGATTTTAAAGGTTATTTACCATATTAAGGAGGGGTATTGTGGACTATACGAATACTTGGGGAGTATATCAATGTTTTCAAGGCACGAACGATAGAATGGTTGATGTGGAGGATAGAGAAAATTTTTTTCAATAAACCCAAATGGAAAAGTGTTTGAATGTGTGTTGTCAACACATGATATGCTTATATTAAAATATGGGGAAAAAAAAGTTTAAAGTTAATCCTTGTTTATATAAAATGGTTGCTGAACCTAAATACAAATTAAAAAGTTGTGTAAAAATTATAAAAAAGTCTATAGTGGGTCAAGTGATAGAGATAAATTGGCATTTTAAGGATAATGAACCATTCTATAATTTAGAAATTCAAGGAAAAAGGAGTAGTCGCAGATATAAAGAAAATGAATTAGAAGAGCTATGAAATGAATTAACATCTACAGTGCTTACCTAAAGTATGGAAGAAATATGTATAACAAACGAGGACAGATGGTCTAATTCATAGATGAAATAGGGAAGGTATCAATATTTCTATGATGGGTATGGAGAGGAGAAGATTTTTTATGATCGAAATCGTGTGCTCGAGAGTCTCTGTATACATATATTTATGCAAAGAATTCAGTTAGACGCAGTGTTCCGAATGGAAAATTTTCAATAGTTGTAAACAGTCTATAGGTAGAACATAGCATTGTAATAAAAATAATAGACTTGATGAATTTTGCTTATGACTATAAATATTAGAAAGAGGGGTGGTTAGTTTGGAGACAAACTTAAAAATATTAGGTTCATTGGAAGAGTCTAGTAAGCATGATGTTGCAGAATGTTTTGTACAGGAGTTAAATAAAAATTTCCCACAACTCACAGGTGAATTATACTTAGGTTATCCGATTTATATTGACGAGATTGCTAATCGAAGAACTTGTATAGATATTGCGTTAATAAGTAAAATTGGTATATATATCTTTAATATTCTTACGGAATCTGTAATTGATTATGGTGAGATACAAGACGATATATATGCGAAAGTGGAGTCAAAATTTAAAAAGCAGAGTTTTTTATTTAAACATAGGAAATTGATATTTGAATTTCATACAATAACATATGCTTTGGCAGACATTATGGAACAAGAGGAATATCCACTTGTAAAGGATGTTGATTCTGCTATTGCCTATATAAAGGAGACTTGCTATGAAGAGGAATTTTCAGACGATTTATATAGAAAAATTCTTTCTGGCTTACAAGAGGCATATGGAATTAATACTAGAACAGAGAGAGAAGGTGTAAGAGAGGGTACTAAAGCTTATGCAATTAATCAGATGGCATCACTGATTGAGAAATATGATGGATGCCAGATGGAAGCTATTTTATCAGATACAGCAGGGATTCAACGTATTCGTGGCATGGCTGGAAGTGGAAAGACTATTATACTTGCTAGAAAAGCTGTAGAATTGCATACAGCGCATCCTAATTGGAATATTGTTGTAACATATTCAACACGTTCTCTTAGGGGACAATTAGAGTCATTAATTGGACGTTTTTACGCCGCAAAAAATGAAGGGGCAAAATATAATAAGGAAAAACTAAAGATAATGCAATCTTGGGGTTCTGCTTCTTCCACAGGTGTTTACTATGAAATATGCCTGCGGCATGGTATATCACCAATGAATGTAAGAGAAGCAAAATCTAAATATGGAAAAAATGCAAATCTTTTTTCAAGTATGTGTGGAGACATTCTTAGTACAATCAAAAATTTTCAGAAAATGTATGATTGTATTTTAATTGATGAAGCACAAGATTTTGATAAAAATTATTTGAGATTATGCCTTAAAATTCTTGGGAAAGAGCAAAGGCTTGTTTATGCGTATGACGAATTGCAGAAATTGAATGAAGAAGCAATGCCTAATCCAAAGCAGATATTTGGAAAGAGCGTTATGTATGATACACCATTAACTGTATGTTATAGGAATCAAGGTAATGCTATTGTAACGGCTCATGCAATAGGAATGGGATTATACCGAAAAGAGGGTATTTTGCAATTGCCAAGTACATCATCCGTATGGGAAGCTATCGGGTATGTAACAGATACACCAATAGAAGAGGGAAAACAGGCTGTATTATATCGAACAGCTGAAACAAGTCCCGAATTATTAAAGGTTGATAAAAAGGATATTATTGATTTTTTGTGTTATGATAATGCAAGATCCATGAATAAGGCTCTGCTGGATATGATTAAAGATGATTTGGAAGAGCAACAGTTATTACCTAAGGATATTATGATTATTGATATGGACACATATGATTATAGTAAGAATTGTATTCAACTTAGTAATATTCAGCAAACTTTAAATTCAGAAGTGGCTTATGATGAAGATTGGACATATCACGAAGAAAGGGAAATATATAAATACAGCCTTCATTCAGCTGGTGCAGCCAATCCAGAAGATTTTTTTAGAGATGATTCTATTGTTTACTCTAGTGTTCGTAGGGCTAAGGGAAATGAGACATTTATGGTTTATATTGTAAATGCTCAAAAATGTATAAATTCGTTACAGAGAAGAACTGACAGAAATGGATTGTTTACTGCTATCACACGTTCTAAAGGGTGGGTAAGGGTTTTAGGATTTGGCGAAGACATGTGCATATTGAATGAGGAATTCGAGGAAATAAAGAATCATGATTTTAAATTATTCTTTTCCGAATATCCTGATAAGGATAAATTAAAAGAGATATTCCTTAATAATAAAGATGTTGCGGATAAAGATGTAAAAACTATTGATTCTACAAGGGCATTGATTGATAAGCTTACAGAGGGAGGAAATGTCACTAAGCTTCAATTAATGCAAGAACTATTTGGTATGAGTAAAGAAGAATTAGCGAAGATTCTTGAGGGAGGTGAATAATATGGCTGTATCTGGGATTACTAAAAATATTTTAGACGATATAAGAAAGACTATTTCCGAACTTTATGAAAAGAATCTTGTTAGAGATTATAAAGAAATATCAAGTAACCAAACTGGGAAATGCGATTATGAGCTTACCTTTTCTGGAAAGGACAACACAATATGTAGTATTGTGTATGATAAGCATATTTCCGGTGAGGCAATAATGGACCATTTGTTAAGGGGCTGTCAATACAATGTTTTGCTTTATGACAAAAGTATTATTCAGGCTGAATTTAAGATAAAAGAAAATAAAATTATAAAAGAGCGTTTAGTATTTATGAAACGACACAATAAAATTTGGGATATAGAAGAAATCAATGAGAGTGAATCACAAGAACAAGATTGGTTTTCTGAGGAGAAAGGAATACCAATAATTTTCAGAATAGATTATGCACCAGATGATCATAAGGAGTGTGACCATGCTGCTACACATGCTACACTTTCTAATCATGAGTGTTGTAGAATACCAATAAAGGGTATCGTTACTTTTTCGGAATTTGTGCGTTTTTTATTATTCCATTTCTATGGTATAAAGATGAATTTGAAGGAAAATCGCTCAAGTATGAATGATACTCTTACTGATTTAGAGAAAAAACTTGTTCATATTAGTTGGAATTAGAATGTGATAATAAATACATATATAGATTGATAATTGCAATTATAAAGGCTGAAAGTTTCATATGGAAAAATATAAAAAGAATTTATGAGCAAATTTAGAATTAGTTTAGAAAAAGACTAAGAATATAATCAGATATAGAATGAATTTGAAGAGTTACAATTTGCGTATGTAAGTTTATGTCAAACATATATTCGAAAAAAACAGAAGCTTTTTGGTTTTGACAAGATCTGCAACTAGCAATTATGTCAGGGCACGAAGACAGCGTGCATCGGAACTCTTGACATGAGTAAGTAACTTGCGAAGGTGATTTTTCCTTTCCTTAGCGAGTACAAAATAAATCAAGATAATTTTGTATTCAGGGAGTGAGTGAATTGAATTAGATCATTGAATTTCGATGTAGCAGATGTGATCACAGATTGTTTGATTGTGAAGTGACAGGAGATTTCAGATTGGAGATGAAGTGCAGACGGATATTGTCAGTCCGTGACAGAGCATATATAGATTACATGAACCGGATGCAGGATAATACATCAGCAACGATACGGGTATAAATGAATATGGCACCACCTACAAGGGCGGCACTTAATATGTGCTATGACACTAGGATGCAGGTGAGAGATTAGTCAGAAGAGACTGGTCTTATACTTTGTTTTTATTTAACCCTTAGTAGTGGTAAAAGTGAGGTAATCAAGTGGATAAAGGTGCTGAACGCTAATTATTGTGTAAGCATAAGGGATTTTTTTGAAAATGTTGGTAATTGGATAAAAAAGATATGAAGGGTTTGCTTTTTACTTGACAAACCACTCAATGAATGTTATCTTGTAATTAAAATACACTCATTGAGTGGTTGGAGGGTGAAAAATGGAATCCAAAGAAATACTAAAAAAAATCCGTCAGGAAACAGGAATGACACAAAAAGCATTTGCCCAATACTTTCAGATTCCTCTCAGAACCTATGAGCAGTGGGAACGGGGGATAAGGGAGATGCCGGAATATCTGTTGAGATTAATGCTATATAAAATTAGAATAGAGCATTTGGCGGACGGTATCACAGAAGATATGATGGACAAAGGGAACTAAGGGGGTGTTGAATATGAAGAAAAAGGGCATTTTCCTTATCATTTGTGTGCTGCTGCTTACCTTGATGGCTCCGGTTACATCAGTGGAAGCAAAGGCAAAACCAAAGCTGGCAGTGAAGTCCAGAACAATGACAGTGGGACAGAGTTATAAATTGAAGCTAAAGAATGTATCTTCCAAGGCAAAAGTAAAATGGAAGACCAGTAAAAAATCTGTTGTTGCAATTACGAGCAAAAAAGGCAATACCGTTACCCTGAAGGCGAAGAAAAAGGGAACAGCGGTTGTTACAGCAACGTATAAAAAGAAAACATATAAATGCAGAATAACTGTGAAAGCGAAGAAAAAAGAACCGGAATCAGACAATCCGGTGCTGAACAGTACGGATGTTACACTATATCATTTAGATGATTCCTACAAAGATGAAATAGAGTATGACAGTACCCACATTAGGGAATGGCGTTTTAAAGTATCCGGAACCAAAAAAGAAGTGAAGAAATGGGAGATTGTAGGTGAGGATGCAGAGTATTTTACCATTACATCCTATGGATTGGTGAAAACGCAGTGGGGACCAATCTATTATGATCCTTGTGTAACAGCTACGGTCATTGCAACCTTAGAAGATGGTCGAACGTTACAGGCGACAGTGCGGGCATATTCAGAGCTGAACATATATTTATATTCTGTATTTACCAACTTTGAAAAACAGTATATAACAGCCGGTATGACCCAGAAAGAAAAAGTGGAAAAGGCAGCATGGTATATTGGTGCAACATCAGATTATGCAGCACAGGACAGTGAATGGCACCATATTTTCACAAGGCACAGAGGAGACTGCTCTGCCAGCCGGTATGCATTGCAATTTATGTGTGAGCACATGGGAATTCAGGCAGTGGCATGTGGTAATATAGATTATCACGGTCAGACGCTGGTAAAAGCGGATGGAGTGTTCTATATGGTCATTACAGGATACAATGAGCCACGTCCAAGGCAGTATACCATATACGAAATGTCCGCAGAAGGACTGAAAAAATTAGCTGAAGATAATAATATTGATTTATCCTATTTTAAATAACGGTGAGGCGGCGGTATTGTTGTGTACTGCCGCCTTGGTAGTGTACGGATTTGTAAAGAATAGCCCGAAGTATATCATTCAAATGGAAATGAATTTATTCATAACAAAAAAGTTATATTTATAATAAAAAGTAATATATTACTATTGATTTCTTATCAGATTAAATGTATAATAAGGTTACAAAAAGAACATAAGTTCGATATATCTGTGATTTCCAAAGGAGGTGTTCCGTATGTATATAATAAAAGAACAAGTGCATAGTAATATTCTTTTGTAGCTGAAATCATATAGCAGGTAGTTAAGATCAGCAAATTAGCCGGAGCATTTTATTATGCATCGGAACTTCCGGCAGCTACTAACTTGCCAAGGTTGATTTCCCTTTCCCTAGCAAGTACAAAATGGCACTATTATATTTTGTATGGATTAGGAGTGAATAGTATTGGAGAAAAGTAAAATTGAATTTCGTTGTAAGAAGTGTAATAAACGGTTGTTTGATTACATAGCAGGAGATATTTGTATTGATATTGAAATGAAATGTGAACGCTGCAAGAGGATAATGCGTTTGAAAAAATATACCGAGTTACAGATTAGAACCCATGCAATGAATGGAAAGCTGGTTGTCTGAAATCGGAACAATTAAATAAGCCCACCTGATACGGGCAGCATCTTAAAAGATGTTTAGCACCAGAGACGCAGGGGAATTTAGACAAAACGTTATATGTATGTAGTTGTCTTTTTCCCCTGCGTTTTCTTTGTGTAGTAGGAAATGGATTGTTGAATATAGTCGGATATTGTCTTTTGTGTTGTCGAATATGGTACCGAAATAGGCGACGTCATTTGACAAAATATGGAACTTATGGTATAAATATATTATATTTTTATATTTACAACTTCATATAGCAATGCGAAATTATATTAAACATAGGAATAATAAATGAAACGCTTATTTAGATCATTTTATACAGCCGACGAAAGATAGATAATATAATTTTGATGAACGAATTTTAAATTAAGGCAAAAGACTTACATATAACAATTACGAAGCGAAAAGAAGAAACGATTGCAGAAGAAAGAAACGCATTGAGATTTTTTGAAACACTTTTTGTATGCTTGTAATGTGTTGTTGTGAAGGTCTTTTTTTATTTGCCTCCACAACTGAAAAATACAGATGGGGGAGGTGATAACGGTGGATTTTTGTAAACAATATGATAGTAAAGAAGTTGGTTTGCGTGTTAAGAAAAGAGCCAAAGATCTGGGATATACAGTACAATCCTTGGCAGAAGAATTGCATGTCGAGTATGCAACTGTATCCAGAATATATAGAGGCTTGAGCGTGAAAATTGAATATATTTTTGATTTGAGTGAAATTCTTGATGTTTCCACCGATTATCTCCTGAAGGGGGAGGATAATAAGAAAAGAGAGATTCTTCCGGATAGAGCTTCTTGTCTGAGTTTTTTATCGGGGTTAAGTGATGAGGAGTTGGCACAAACCGTTATGCATGCAAAGGTTACGCTTGGTATGTATAATTTAAACAATCCAATCAGTAATATGTAAAGTCCTGTTCTGTAGTGGTACGGAACGGGGCTTTTTTCGTTAGAAATAAATTCGACAAAAACTGTTGAAAAGAAATTGTACTTTCAACAGATGATCACCTTAAGAAAAATTGGGATTTATTTTAAAATAAAAGCACGCTGAGGTATAAAGCGGTACATACATAAATGGAGGGGGTGAGATATGTGAAATATGATGGAATACTAATTGGTCAGTCTATTCGTGATATGCGGACAAAAAAAGGCATGACTATTGAGCAGTTGAGCGATGCAGTGGATAAATCAGTTTCACATATCCACCAAATGGAACTGGGAAGCCGGAAAATGAGTATTGACTTATTCCTTGACCTCATTGCAGTTCTTGATACGGATGCAAACAGTATTTTGGGGATAGAACCCAAAGAGTCAGAAGAGGATAAGGAAAGTAAAACAGGGATATCTATTGATGAGGAGTTAGATAAGCTTTCTGTACAGCAGCGAGATTATCTGAAACGGGTATTTGTTACTATGATTCGAACTATCCCGGAAGTGATCTAAGCATTATTGTAGGATGGTAGAAGCAATATGATGCAAGCATGGGCGTATAGACAAGGAGTTATGGTATTAGGGTAGGATTGAGGCATTTGGAAATTTATGAATGATGTGGAAAAATTGAATATTGGATAATTATTTTCTTGTCCGTACTGATGTAGGAGCTGGATATAGACCGTTTTTTAGAATGAGTCTTATTATGCTAGTGCTTGATGGAAAATAAATGGAGTATATATAGATTGGAATATTTATTTTGGCTTTTTAGGTGATTATTGTTGCACAATATCGAAAAATGAATTAAGAATAAAGTTTTTCGGGTCGATAATTGTCTGTTTTGTTTGAATAATATCGAAAAAGTGAATAAAAATGCATATAATGATGAATCGTGGCTAATTGTTTAGTTAATAAGTGTATTATATAATATTATTGAGGTGAATTATAATGAACCACAAAAGGGAAATATTGGGAGACGTTGTTCGTACAACAAGAAAAAGTAGACATTTGTCGCAGGAAGAATTAGCTGATCGAATTGGAGTATGCAAAAGGACAATTATAGATATTGAGAGTAATACAGGAAATCCTAAATTTGAGATATTGTATCCGTTAGTTCGAGAATTAGATTTGCCGCTTTATCAGGTTTTTTATCCCGAAGCTGAAGAAAACTTGGAATTGAAAAATGTACTTATGCAGGAAGTGAGTAGTTGCTCGGAATATGAGATGAGGGTTATATTGTCGGTGGTTAAGAGTTTGCGGTGTAGTTTAAAAAATGAAAAATATACGCATAATTAATGATTACTGGTTTGATTCATATTTGTGCAAATTATATTGGGAGGTTTTTTATGAATAAATTGTTTTTGATTGACGGTGCTGCAGGAACTGGAAAATCTGATTTAATGGAGTTTGTAAAAATGCAGAGCGACTATGATATTTCTTCAGTTGGTAAAATAACAACGAGAGAACAGCGTAGTAGAGAGGAAGCTAGAACAACAGATTTGCTTTTTGTTAGTTCCGCAGAATTTGATAAAAGAAAAAATGAAGGAGATTATTATACTTATAAGTATGGAAGTAAAGGTAATGAGTATGATTATGCGTTGAGTAAAGAGGAACTTATTGATTCGCTAAAAAAACATGAATTCACATTTGCAATAGTAAGAAGTAGACCAACAATTACGCAGATTATCAAAGATTTATCTCCTTATGGTCTTATTAAACGTGTATTTATTTATACTGACAAAGAAGAAGCAAAAGAGCGAATGCGAAATGATGGTTTTGACGAAGAACAGATTTCTTTTCGGACAAGGCGAAATAAGTTATTATGGGATGAAGAAAAATATTATGATAACGATAGAGTGACAATTATAAATAATTCTAGCCCAGAAGATTTTCATGCTCAAATCCGAAATATGATGGATAGTTTTTCAAGTAAACAAGAAAATGATGCTGTTCTCTACATAAATGGAACGACGAGATATCCGCTTGTAGCATCATTGGTAGGAAAAAAAGGTGATATTGTTAGACAGTTGAAGAGGTATCCATTTGAAAAAAATATTTTTTTAATGATGAAATATAGGGTTGAAAATCAATCTATTTATGACGAAATAAAAAGAATTATTGAGGAACATGGGTTTAATTGTGTTCGTGCTGATGCATCTGATTGGACATTTCTTTCTGGAGATATAGATAATTATCTAGCGGCATTATACTGTTGTAAATATGGAATTGCTTTGTTCGATAAGCCAGAAGTAGGAGCCGATTTTAGTCCTAATGTCGCATACGAACTAGGAATTATGCATTGTCAGAAAAAAAAGTGTTTGATATTAAAACATGCGAGTTTGAATCAAGTACCTTTCGATTTGATTCAAAAACTTTTTAAAGAGTATGATGATGGAACCCAGATTAGGAAACATTTGGAAAAATGGTTAAAATCAATAGAAGGAGAGGAATAGTAAAAATGAATAATTTGACAGCTTTTTTTAATAATTCAGAAGGAAGAAAAATTCAAAAACATTTGATTGTTATTGGTGTGAATCCGATTGTTCAGGAAATTACCAATAATCCACGGTTACTTTTTGATTTGCTTAATACAACCGAGGTGAAAATTACAATGATTTATGAAAATGAAACAGAGAATTTTAATCAATCACTGTTTCATGCTAATGGCTCAAAAGATAGAACTTTAGATTTTGACAGGCTTGAGACTTATCGTAGTCGGTTACTTGGGGGGAAAAAAGGGCGAAAGAACACTGCGGGGTTGGTTGAAGATATTTTAAGTTATTGTGAGAATACTGCAAAAAAAGAGAATATGCGTAGTAGGATTAAATTACTTCAAAATAATTTGAGACAATTTGTAAATATTATATGGGCAGATGATGTGATTTGGTATTGTTTTACAACATTGGGACTGCCTGAATTATCTATGTATCGAAAGATTACAGAAGATAGTGATTCGGAGTTGTATAGACAATTACAGGCGTATGTGAATTTTCTTTTGGATGATAATGCTGGTGGGAAATATTTGTCGAAACCAGATGATGAATTAATTGAGCTTTATGATATGAGAGATATACCAAGAGGAATTTATCCTCGAAAGGCATTTTATACTACTAATTTCCAAAGATATTCAGTTTGGGCATTTATTTTTAACCGTAAAGGTGAAGTATTATTGCAACAACGTAGTCCATACACTGCTGATAATCGAGGACTTTGGGATAAATCTGCAGGTGGACATGTAGATTTACTGGATAGCTCAACTATTATAACAGCAAAACGTGAGTTAGTGGAGGAATTGTTTTTACCGGAAGCTGAATTTTCAAAATATATGTCTGCAGATTTGGGTGATATTGTAGATTTTGGTGAATGGAATATTGAAAAGCGTCCAGAAAAAAGTTTACGAGACGAATTTGATGGTCTTGAACCGGCTGATTGGGTGGTTTTCCGTGCTACTGATTCAGACGGAGAACCATTAACAATACAAAGAAAGTCACCTAGGATTATGTATGTTAAGGATGAACAAGATGGAAAGCCTATTCCGTTGCTTGATGAAAAAGGAGAAATTGCTAAATGGAGTAATGGGAAAATTCGTTATAAAGAGCATACTGAAACATGGCATACCAGATTTATTAGTGATGTTTTTTTGTTTATTGCTCCTGATGGATATATCGATACTCAGGAACAGATTAACTCGTTGATGAGTGTAGCTGAAAAGGCTGGGGCTCAAAGTAGCCATAAACTAATGACAGTAGAGGCTTTAATTGAGGATGTAGAGGAACATCCAGAACAATATACAGATGATATGTCTTATATGTGTAGCGAAGAAAAGAGACTGTTGGTTGAATTTTCGGAATCTATTAAATATATTTTTAACAAGATTGAATAAGGAAAGGGGAATGAATCAAGTGAAAAGTAAATGTTTAAAACCGCCCTATTTTTTTTACATTCTTGTTGCTGCTAGTGCTGTAGGAAAAAGTGATTTAATGCGTCAAATGCAAAAGGAAAAGCTTTGGGAAGGTGTTCCCAAATATTCGACCAGAGATGTTCGATATAAAGATGGTGAGGTGGATGATGTTATAGAGCTCGATGGTGAGCAAATTAAGAATTTGCCAGAAGGGAAACGCCAAAAAGCCAGAGGGGATCGTATTAAGAGACTCAAAGAAAAATGTGGTGCTGGAAAGGGTATTGTTTATTATAAAAATGGGAATTTATATGGAATTGTTGTACAGGAAGTACTTACTATTCTAGAAAGAACAAATGCTGTAACTATCATCAGTGACTTTCACGCAATTGAACAATTAAAAACAGAATTTGTGGAGTTAAGAGACAAAATAAGAGTTTTGTATATTGCCTCTACCATTGATGAACGTGTTTTACTGGAACGCTATAAAAAGCGTGAAACAACAGAATTCAATTTGTTACCAGAAAAAGAAAAAGAGACTCTTAGAAATATAGGAGAGTTTAATTCTGTTGTGGCTAGTGCAATTAGATTGCATTATATACAAAGGATAGAAGAGGTTATGCCACTTCTTAATGAAGAGTGGAATAGTATTCTGCCTTATTTTGAAACTATTAAAACGCGTAGTACCAATATTCGTGTACTATATAATCAATACATTGAGAATATTGCAGTGATTGATTATTCCATTCTAAATTTTTATAAGTTGGATTATATGTATAGTCAAACAAGAAATTTACTTTCTGATTCAGTAAGACAAAAGGATGTAAAACGGAAAATTAAAAATAGATCGCCTATATTTATGGTTTGTGCTGCACCGTCTGCTGGTAAGGCAACACTAATGGAGATAATTGGCGATTTGGGGGAGGTGGATGGTAATATTCAAATTACCCGCAAGTATGCTCAACGTTCTGCCCGTGAAAGCACAGATGGAAGGGATGGAATGATTGCAATTGGTGCGGAAGGACGGTTTGAAGAATATATTAGTCCTAATTATATTTGGACATGGTTATTTCATAATACGAATGGAAAATCGGGTATACGGTATGCGGTTGATCGTTCAGAAATAGAAAGAAACCTTCAACCAGGGAAAGCACAGATTTTTGTTTCTAATATGGACCAAATTGAGAATGCACGAAAATATTATCCCGATAATCTTGTTGTTTTATATTTACATGCAACACATGAAACAGAAACAAAAAATCATATCCGTGTAAAAGGCATAAATGATATTGAAGAAGATATTATGAAAGAAATCAGTTGTTCTAAAGAGGAAGCAGAACAGTATCGTCTTTCCAATCCTATATATAATGGAGTTGTTGAGGATTATGTTGATGAAAAGATAGGTGAAATACGAGGGGTTCATGATTCTTTTTTGAGTCACAATCATGAAATTGATCATGTATTACTAAATACTGGAACAAAGGAGGATTTGGTAGGACAGATGAGGAATTTGATTGCATATTACACACAACAGTAAAGTGAGTATGTGTTGGCATGATACTTGAGATTATCATCAAATATTTTTCGTATTATTAATATATTGTATAAACTGAATTATAAAATATAATTATACTTTCATACTTTTGATATGTAAAAATAATACCCATATTTATGATTTTAAATTATTATATTATTATATTGCAAAAACCGAGGAGAAATCCTCGGTTTTTGCTGTAGGACAAAGAGGACTTGTTGTGGAATCTTTAAATAGCGTTGATTTTAAATTATAAAAGTGAAAACTATGAAATATAAGTTGCCAAGGAGATGTGTAAAGTGAATTGTATAAATGATGCGAAGGAGATCATTGCTATGAGGTGTGGTTGCGGAATAATCTATAAAAGAAGTGAAATAGAATAAAAATTGAAAATCTAGATGGTGATTTATATATTTGACTTTTGACAGATAATAATATGTGATATAATTAATGTAATGAAAGATTTAAGCGTATTTAAGTTTCTTGTAAAATATAATTATAAGATTATTTTTGTTATTTGGAGGTGACAAACTATGATTCCGGAAACTTCTGTTGATTGGAAAGCATTTGAATATAAGTATTCAGATAATCCGCAAAGAGCATTTGAGAATCTTACATATTATCTGTTTTGTTGCGAATTTAATCAGAAGAATGGTATTTTTCGGTATTTTAACCAACCTCATATAGAAACAAATCCCATTCAAGTGGGTGATAGACTTATCGGTTTTCAATCTAAATATTATGCAGATAGTGTTGTTATGTCTAGTAAAGAAGATGAATTGACAGATGCTGTAAAAGGGGCAGCAAGGTCATATTCTGGTATTACGACACTTTATTTTTATGTAAGTCGTGAATTTTCCCCCAGCTCAAAAAAGGACATTGTGAAACCGTCATATCAGATAAATATAGAAAATGTAGCTCAAAATCTAGGTATAGAAATTGTATGGCGTGGAATTAGCAATATTGAAGCACAACTTATGCAAGATAGCAAGCTTTCTGTCTGTAGGAATGTATTTTTTCAGGTGGATTCTGCAGTGCAAAAATGTTGCGAGAGTCTTCACAAATATAAAAAAGATATATTTAGCAATATTGGTACGACTGTGAAGTATAAAGAGAATATGATTGTTTTAAAACACAATGTGTTGGATTTTGATGATTTTTTAAGTTCTGGTAATCAGATTTTGCTTATAGATGGGGAGGCTGGTTCGGGAAAATCTGCTTTATTTAAGCAGATGGTTGATAATATCAGTGACGAAATTGCGGTGCTTGCATTTAAGTGTACTGATATGGATGTAAACGACAAATTGAGGTTTTTGACTTTGCATGGAATATTGTCATTAGATGAAGTATTTGTCGTATATAAAGAAGCAAATGTCCGCATTTTATATATTGATGCTGCGGAGAAGTATTTTGTTCTGGAAAATCAGCAGACATTTGAAGAAATTTTACAGGTTTTTATAGAAGAAGACTGGAAGGTAGTTCTTACAATTAGAACAGCTTATAGAGAATCATTCCATAATCTTTTGTTGAATAAAGCTAAAGTTCAGCAGTATCATGTAAATCCAATCAGTTATAATCAACTTTCAGAACTGTCTTGTGAATATGATTTTAGACTTCCGAGCGATAGAAATCTTATAGAGTTTCTTTGCATCCCATTTTATCTTAGTTTGTATCTTGCACTTGATAATTTAGAAGATAGTGGGGAAATGTCCTTAAACAAAGAGGTTTTTGAAGAAAAAATCTGGGAAGATATTATACGAAACAATAAAAAACGTAAGGATAATATGCCTACTAGAAGGGAAAATGTTCTTATATCCATTACTATGGATATGCTTCAACATGAAAGCTATTTCTATGTTATACAAGCAATAGACGATTATCAAGCACTATCTGAATTGGAACAGAGTGGTGTGTTAGTTCAGACGGATGACGCTAGAAAATATTGTCATAGTCATGATGTATTTGAAGAGTTAGTTGTGAAGCATATTTTTACAGAACAGTATAAAAAGAATGTTGATGGAAATCAATTTTTTGCACAGTTTCGGACATCACTTCGTGTTAGAAAGTTGTTTCGTGGTTGGTTATCAGATTTTGCAAGCGTAGAAGAACATCAAGATATTATATTTAGTTTTCTAGAAAGTGAGAATGTTAATAGGATATGGAAAGATGAGGTTCTTCTCACAGTAATCAATACAGAAGATTTAAAAGGTGTTTTTTATAAGATTATATTGAACATGGCTGTTAATGGCTGGGAGATGTTAAAAAAAATTACTATTTTGATTAATACATGTTGCTATGTGGCGGAACATACAGAAATTTATTTGAATAGAGGAAATCTTCTGCCATTTAGACTATCAAAGCCATCTGGATATGCGTGGGAAGCATTATTTACATTTATATCTGATAATCAGAAGTCTATCAATTGGGACAAGGAAATGATTTCAGTTATAATTAATGTTTTGGATTCATGGACCAAGCATTCCGAGAATGAAAAAACAGAGAATACTAAAACAGCAGGAAAAATTGGATTGTTTTTGTTAGAGGAACTTTTTGATGAAAAAGATTTACAATATTCTGTAAGAGATGAGCAGGTTAAAAAATTGCATGATGTATTGCTTAATTCTGCGTGGATGATTAAGGAATGTCTCGTTGATATATTCCAAATTGTAATAAATGGGATAAAGAATAGGGAGAAAGTTCTTGATCATTCTTTTGCTATGAAAAATGACAGAATGAGTGTACCAAGAATGTATATTGATTTAGCAATATGTGCTGTGTCAGATGTTTACCATTGTGGTAAAGTTCCATATGCTATGCCCGAAATGACAATCAGCTTGATGGAAAATCAGTGGTTTCGATTAGAGAATGAGTCAATTTATTATAGTTCGGATATAGATGGCTATTTTGGGCTTAATTCACATTTGTCAAGTAATTATTATCCAGTGAGTGCTTATAAGACGCCGATTATAAATATGTTGCAAGATAATCCGAAATTAGTTACGGATTTTTTGATTCGTTTTTTGAATAAGGCAGGAGAGGCATATGCTAATTCTCGTTTAAATGCGGACTATGAAGAATGTATTAAAATCATTATTCATGTAAGGGGACAGGAAATAGAACAGATAGCATCAGAACGTCTTTGGAGGATGTATAGAGGAACGCATGTTGGACCGGATCTTCTTGTAAGCTTATTAATGGGATTTGAAACATGGCTTCTTACAGCAATCAAAAAATCAGAAACCGGTACAGTTATTGATTATTGTCGATATGTGCTATTGAAGTCTCAAAATGTGATGATGACTTCGGTTATTGTTAGTATTGCAGAAGCATATCCAGAGAAAATGTTTGATATTGTTTGTGATCTTCTAAAAACAAAGGAAATTTTTCATTTTGATTCAGATAGATTTACATCAGAAAAAACAGCGTCTTTTTTGGTATTTGGGAATAGTCTGTTTGAAAAAGAGAGGTTGGAAAGTAATAGGCTTCCTCATAGAAATAAAAGAATAGAGGATATAATTCTCGGATACCAGATAGATAATAATGGTATATCCGAGGAGAACTTTGAGTTGCAAAGACAAAAAATATATAATGCTATTGATGATGTGACGGCAGATATAGACACATGGTTGACAGCAGAAAAATATGCTTATTATAGGATGGATCTTCGGCATTATAGGGAAGAGATTAATGTTAAAGTAAATAGTAAAGGACAGGATATTTGTATGGTAATTCCTGATTACACGGAGGATATGAAAAAACAAAGAAAACAAAATCAGGAGCGCTATGATAGTCATTTAGAATATATGGATTTGCAGTTGTGGAGTGAGTATAAATTTGAGAATAATCAAAAGTTTAAAGAATATGATAAATATTCAGATGTGACTGTTATATGTGATGAATTGAACGAGCTGTGGGAACTTCTGTGTGATTTGGATGAAACAAATGGCATGGAATTTCAAGAAAAATCATTGTTTGAACATCGGTATGTTTCTATTGTTTCATACACCAGTACAGTATTGCTTAGAGACCATGAGAAAGATATGAGTGATGAGGATAGAGAACTATGTGAATTTATGGTTCTTAATCTTGGACAGGTGTTTTCCGAGGTATCAGATTTTGAACTTGAACAAGTGGGTAATGGAATAGAGGCGGTTACCGTTGGATTGATTCTATTGTTAAGTGAAGAGAATAGAAAGTTAGTAAGTGATGAGAATCCGCTATATCTTCTTATTAAATTGATGCTTAAAGATTGGCGACATAACGGTCGTGTTATTAGACAAATCGCAAATACTATTTGGAAGTACAGTAAGGATGATGGCTGGCGGCTTGTTTATATATTTTCTTCAATTGCTGATCAATATAAAGAAGAAATTATGAGGAGAAGAGAATTTTCTATTGATGTTTTTTTGGAAAATCATCAACAAATCATAGAACAAGCTTTAAATGATAATTGTCTAGATGTAACTGTTATTGACTTTGCAAAACTTAGTAAACTTGTGACATTTACTATCGTATCATTTATTGCCACAGATATAAAAGAGGCATTTGTAGTTGCTGAAATAACAAAAGATATTGCAATGAAAATCACATTTGGGAATAGAAATAGCTTGGATTTGACAGAAGATAATAGGGTTCTTATTGGATATACCTTAAATTATGTTATCTGGTTGGCGGATGTGTTATTGCATTGTAATGATGAGGATAGAAAAATTCTTATTGATTCTTTTATAGAAAGGGCGGATATGATAGAGAATGATAATGTAGAACATTTGATTTCATGGCTTATCCATGATCAGGAAGTTTATGAAAAGATAGATGATTTTTGGTGTGTATGGGAATTATTGAAATCCAAAATTATTGAACTTAGCAACGAAAAAGAACGATTTTATTATTCGAGTTACAATATACCTGTTGGTAGAGACAGGGTTATTACAGGTTATTTATTTGCGAACTCCGCATGGAAGGAAAATGTCCATAGATGTGCTTTGCTTTCAGAAGAGAGGGGGTCTTTTTTCGATGACTTTATAGATAAATCGGATAATGTTAAAGCAATGATTTATGCATTATCTAGATTGTTAAATACGGTTGGCATGGATGCATATAGGGATGTTGGAATCGAATGGATATATAAGTTGGTTCGGAAGGACTCAGAATGCAAAGTTACGCTTTATGATAATACATTATTTTATCTTGAGGAATACCTCGGAAGATTTGTAGCTCGTCATAGAACAGAATTTAGGATAGATGTAAAACTTGCTGAAAAAACACAGGTTATATTAGAATACATGGTAAGTCAAGGTTCTCAGATAGCGTTTTTTTTGGGAGAACAGATTTAAGAGCAATAGAAATAAGATTTAATAATTGTCGGGAAATGAAGACTTTGATTATTATGATGAATAGGAAAGAATTAGAGAATATTATTTGGTACAAACAAACGATTATGATTAAGACTAGTGGAGGAGTAGATGCCTCCACTTTTTATTTTTATTACCCTCTGGATAGCAATTAGATAATTTCTGCGATGTTCGGAAAAGTACCATAATATGGTACCAAATATAAAAAATATACCATATCATGCAATGGTCAACTGATGTGGAAAAGAGTAGAGTAATAGAAACGAAAGGAGGATGCCCGTTATGAGTAAAAAGAAACGAAAGAAATTGCGTTGCTTTGTTTACCTGTCAACACAGGCGGAAGAATGGTTGGTTGAGGAAAAAGAGAGAAAACAGCTTCGGTATATCCGAGAATATGCAAAAGCACATAATATTGAGATTGTTAAGGTGTTTCGGAAAGGTACTCTTGGACAGCATGAGGTAAATCGTCATTTTAATGCATTGCTGGTAAAGATTCGTACCGGTGAGGCTGAGGGGTTGTTACTAGCCAGCATGGGAGCTGTATCGTCGGATGAAGTGGATGCTTACAGAAAAGTTGGTATGATACATGCTGCCGGCGGGCAGATGGTAACAGTAGATGAAGGATTCTTGGATTTGAAAATAAAGATGGTTGGTTAAGAAAATCAGATGACAACAGAATATTCGGTTACAGAAAAACAGGGTTCCGGTATAGGCGGACAAAATCAGTCAAAACGTTTGCGATGAGAGCTGAAACATTTAATGGTTAAGGTGGAGCAGACATGCTAATTGGTTGTGGCGGAATCTATGTTCACTTGGGAAAGAAAGATTTCCTTATCCTCTAAACGGACTGGCAACGGAGGAGATTGTATGAATCGTGGATGCTTATAGCGGTTTTCTGTAATCCCCGTATGCGGGCGGTGAGGGATTGTTTATCAATCACGCATACATATCATTATAGGAAATGGAGGAAAGGTTTATGAAGCAGATTGTGAGAGGCGATGTTGTCTATGTGGATTTAGGGCAGCATCCGAATAGCAGCGTGCAGTCTGGTATGCGCCCTTGTGTGGTGGTAAGCAATAACAAGAATAACCAGTATGCAAAAGTGCTTAGTGTTTGTCCGTGTAGTGCACGGATTTCCAAGAAGTTTGTTCCTACGCATGTGCAGATTAAGCCGGAGGATGTCAGGGGATATTTTGGAAAGACGTCCATTTTGCTGGCAGAACAGATTGCTACGGTGGATAAGCGTAAGGTAATCAGTAAGGCAGGACATATTCCGGAAGATTCAGAAACGATGATAAAAATTGATTCGGCAGTACAGTTGCAGTTAGGACTATAAGGCTGGTATCCGTCGGCAGGCTAAGGGTTGTAGAAGAAAACAGAAAAGTGGTCATTACAAATAGAAAGTCAGGGTGCTTTCTATTTTTTTGCCCAAATTTGAAGAAAGAAGGGAATCGGATGAAGGTAAAAAGAGGAGATGTTTTATATGTAGATTTAGGGAGTCAGTATCAGGGAAGTGTGCAGGGCGGAACCCGTCCGGTGGTGGTAATCAGTAATAATAAGGCGAATAAATTTAGCACGGTTATTACAGTGGTTCCTCTGTCGAGCCATATCAGCAAAAAACGGAGCTTACCGACACATGTATTTGTTTCTGCTTATCGTTGCAGTGGATTGAGTATGCACAGTCTGGCACTGTGTGAACAGGTCATGTCAGTGGACAAGTTACAGATTATTGACTGTATCGGGAAAATGGATGTCGGAACGTTGGAACAGGTAACAAGGGCAGTACAGATTCAGATTGATGGGTGATGAGTTTCATATAATCAAATAGAAAGGTCGTGTGATGATGAAAGCAAAGGTGGATAAAAAGAGGTTTGTCAGGTATAAAGAAGGTGCACAGTTATATTCCATGTGTCAGTCAAAGTTTGAACAGATGGCAAAGGAGGCAGGAGCAATTTATAAGCTCAATAAGTTAGTATTGGTAAACTGTGATATTTTTGAAGAATATCTGGAGACTTTTCATATAAAGGAATGAAATCATTATTAAGAAAGAAAAGAGAATATATGCATTGACTTTCTGTCGGACATAAAGTATAATGTGTTCAAGGTTATGGAGGAGGTTGCATATATGGCGAAGATGGGAAGACCTCTCAGTAATGATCCAAGTACGCATCGTGCCACAGTGAGATTTACTGAGAGTGAGTATCAGTCGTTAAAACAGTATGCCAAATCTCATAATCTGACGATTACACAAGCAATCAAGTGTGGAATTGAACTTTTATATAGTCAATCCCATAAGTAAGTGCGTGGGTGACTCTTTTCTTTCTTTTTGATTTATGAAAGGAGAGAAGAGATGGCAGCAAGGAAAGATAATAAAGGAAGAGCTTTACGAAAAGGTGAGTTCCAACGTAAAAGTGATGGAAAATATGTGTATGGATACGTTGATCCGTATGGTACTAGAAGATATATTTATTCAAAGGATTTGAAGAAACTGCGAAAACGGGAAGAAGAGTTGATTAAGAAACAATTAGATGGACTCGATGTTTATGTAGCGGGTAGTGCGGATTTGAATTATGTATTTGACAGGTACATTTCTACTAAGTCAGAACTCAGGAAGTCAACATATACGAATTATACATATATGTATGACCATTTTGTTAGAGATGGGTTTGGTAAGAAAAAGATTGGAGAGATTAAGTATTCAGATGTGCTGTATTTCTATTATGACCTACTTAATATCAGAGGAATACAGATTAACACGTTAGAAACCATTCACACAGTATTGCATCCCACGTTTCAATTAGCTGTCCGTGATGATATTATTAGGAATAATCCAAGTGATGGAGTCATGGCAGAGATTAAGAAAAAGAGTGGTAAAAACAAAGGTGTTCGTCATGCATTGACACTTGCACAGCAGAGAGCTTTCATGAATTATATTGCAGAAAGTCCGGTGTTTTGCCATTGGCTTCCAATGTTTACAGTTCTATTGGGAACAGGTTGCAGAATTGGCGAAGCGGTTGGTTTACGTTGGCAGGATGTAAATTTTGATACCCGGATGATTGACATTAACCATGCAATGACGTATTATCCAAGGAGGGAAGACACTTACAAATGTGAGTTTAAGGTTTCTCTTCCGAAGACAGATGCGGGTATACGAACAATTCCGATGATGGAGCCAGTATATGAGGCACTAAAGGCGGAATATGAAAGACAGCAGGAAGAGGGATTCTGTACCACAGAAGTGGATGGAATGACTGGATTTATCTTTACCAATAGATTTGATATGATTCACAATCCAGGAGCAGTCAATCGAGCAATAACAAGAATTCGTGAGGCATATAATGCAGAAGAGATTGTTAATGCCAAGAAAGAGAAGCGAGAACCTGTAATTATACCACACTTCTCTTGTCATCATTTAAGGCATACATTTTGTTCCCGGTTCTGTGAGAACGAAACAAATGTCAAAGTAATTCAGTCAGTTATGGGACATGCAAGTATCGAAACAACAATGGATATTTATGCTGAGGTTACTGATGATAAGAAGAAAACAGCTTTAGAAGATTTGGCTAGAAATCTTAATGTATTCTAGCATGTATTTGACAGTGATTTAGAAAAGAGTCCTTAAGTATGGATTCTGGTAAGTACAGCAGGAAAGTGCAAAGTACAGTAAAAGTACAGCATTTTTTGAAATTATGGTACTCAACAATACATGGTAATACTTTTGATGATTACCTGAAAATACTGGTGTTTACGGGATAATGGGTGTAGATAATTTACCGCCCGAAATATTCCCGACGATGAAGAGCTTGGAGAAATAATATTTTTCCCTAAATGTGAAAATGATTAGGGAATGGATAGGACAGATATGGTTATAGAAAAGAGGCTATTAGAATATATTTTCTAATAGCCTTTTTGGTCGCCTAGATGCCATTTCTGATGTGATTATGAAACACTTTGATATTGGGTTTGTATTTTAGGAACTAGAAAAAAGCACTAAAATAGATTGTGCAAAATAACGAAAATGTATTTTTGACTCACCTCTATCTTGTGCAAATTGCTTTATCCATTTAAAATAGTTTATAAGATTGTGCGATTGTAAAAAGTAAGGAGAGGAGGAGCATAAGCATGAAACATAAGAGACGTAGTGTATTGTGTGGTCTGTTGGCGATAATAGCTGCCACAGGCATGGGTGGGCTGACATCTGATTTTGTGTCTGCAAAAGACGCCAGTGTGTCAGGCTCTTTTTATCGGGAAGCGGAGACGGAACCTGTATCGCTGGAACCCGTGAACAAATCTAAAGGGGTGACATATGTCTATTCGGATACGGGAAGCATAAGTGCAATTAATCTGAATGGTAACTCCGCTGTTATTGAGTCGGTGCTAAACCCTGATGATGAAGAGACGTATACCAAGATTTACATCGATGTAAATAAAAACGGCAAAGTGGATGCCGGTGAGACGGCGGTAAAATTGCCGAAGGTTGTAGCCGGAGAGGTTGCTGATGAAGGTGTCGTGTCGGAATACATCGACTCCACTTTAGCAGTTTTCGGTGTATATCAGGCGATTACCACCGAGCCGATTGTGATTACCAATAAGGCCGATTTGCAAACATTATTTGGAGTATATGGGGGTGAGGCAAAGGCTGTTACCCTGAATAATACGGGAAGTGTGAAAGTTTTGTTTGCTGCCAGTGAAAGTACGGTTTCTGGCAATATTGTCTTAAACAATACCGGGGCAAATATGGGTACAACATATGCTGCTCAGAATTGTACTGTAACCGGTGATATCACCATGGTACAAAAGAACAGTCCTGCCAGTCAGGTAATGGGAGCAAGCGGAGGCAAAGTAATTGGTAATGTCTCTTTGACAATATCGTTTGACAAAGAGGTCGATGGCAGCTGTGCCACGGTTTTTGCTGCCTGCAATACAGAGGTAGAGGGTAAGGTAAAGCTTTACCATCAAGGAGGCACTGTATCGGGAGAAGAATATGCGGTCAATAGTGGTTCCGTAGAGTCAAAGGATACCAGTGAGCCGGCGGTTATTGTGGATGTGCAGAATGGTTTGTCCGTTGGAAATGTCGGTGCTGTCAGGGGTGCGGAGATTATCAGCAAGGCACCGACAGCAGTGCAGTATGTTGCCAACAATCATAAACTGCAGGGGTCGTACATTTATATTGTACATTCTTCGAAAGTTACAGCAGCGGGGGATGAGGCAGTAGCAGTAGATGTGGATGTTTTAGGTGCATCTGAGTTCAATTGCAGTTCTTTTTGTGGTGTATGTTCACCGAACAGTCAGATAGAGATAACCGGGGATGTGGATGTAAATATACAGCTGGATAAGCGGTCATCAGGTTATAGCGGGACATATGCAGCGGTAATGGGAGCGGTGCAGGTCAATGGTGATGTCAGGGAAGATCTGAAAAATATGTATTTTTCTGTTTCCTATGGCATTAATGGTTATACATCCGGTACAACCGATGGAAACGCTGTTATTACCGGTGACCTTACCATGGATATGAAAGGATGCCAGTTTCCTAGCGCCGCTTATGGGGCGAACTATGCACTGGTTAATGGGGATCTGAGTATAACGGGAGATGAGGCAACCTATTTACAGAATACCTATATCGCATACGCAACAACAGTGAAAGGAGCTGTATTGTGTTCATTTTATGGACGTGACCCCGATACCAGCGTAGGCACCTCCCCTACCTCCTTGTATGGTTTGTCAGGAGCCTATACAGGGATGGATTATACAGTAGGGAAGGACTTGAATATCGAGCTGTTAGGCGGTGAGTTTTCAACATTGCAGGCTGTATATAGTGGCGGTATGAAGGGTAACGTGACCATGGATATGCAGGGCATACAGAAAGTAGGATATAGCTGTAATGTGTTTGGCAATGTTGCAATAGAGGGAAATGCTACCATTACCTCCGATGATAAGTGTAGTCTGGCAGGCGGGCTTACATGTATATCCTCTTCCGGAGTGAAGGGTGATGTAAAAATTGATATTCATAATGCGTATGAACCATCTGATTTAAATAGTTCACATGGCTATTTTTATGGATTGAATTACGCTACGGTAGAGGGGAACTTAGATATCTCGGTTGTGGGTGGTTATTGGTCTGGTGTTTATGGCACATACAATAATGATTATAGTACTAATCCGAATTATGTATCCGGCAGGAGTACTGTTTCATTAAAGGATATGATAGTATCTGATAATATATATGGGTTGAATGG
>CAMWYM010000043.1 GCA_947178475.1 uncultured Clostridium sp.
TAATCCGCCGGATCCGCAGCAGGGTTAAAGAGACAGATTATACAGTATATTCTGCCCCTGTTACGGATTTGTCGGATTGGCGGTGTGAGGGTGTGATTTATCGTGCTTCCCAGGACCCTGATTATGGCAGTCGCAATTATATGTATGCGCCGGATGTGGTAAAGGGGAATGACGGGAGATATTATCTGTATTATTGTATGTCGGGAGCCTTTGGCAGGGGTGGATATTTCGGTCCCATTAGTGTGGCTGTATGTGATTCGCCGGCGGGAAGGTATGAGTACTTGGGCTATGTTAGAAATCCTGACGGCAGTCCAATGCAAAGTTATGTCTGCTTTGACCCGGGAGTAATCAATGATGACGGGACGATTCGTATTTATTATGGCACACAATATCCCTATGAAGAGGAACCGGATTTTGCAGAAAATGAAGAGCGGATTAGAGAAGAGATGGAGATGTTTGGGAAAACGAGAGAGGAGATTCTCGAAACGCCGGATAGTGTTATGGGACCATGTATGGTAGTGGTGGAAGATGATATGCTGACAGTGAAGGAGCCTGCAAGGCATATTATTCCGTATAGGACGAAGGGAACAAGCTTTGAAACGCACCCGTTTTTTGAGGCGAGCTCCATAAGAAAGGTGGGAAATCTTTACTATTTCATTTATTCTTCTCTCCAGAATCATGAGCTTTGTTATGCCACAAGCAGATATCCGGATAGAGATTTTGTGTTCGGAGGAACTATAGTGTCCAACGGAGATATAGGATTAGATGGCAGACAGGAGAAGGATAGGCTTAATATGACCGGAACGACTCATGGTAGTATAGAGCAGATTAACGGACAGTGGTATGTCTTTTATCACCGTTTAACGCATAAATCGGATTACAGCAGACAGGCCTGTGCGGAGAAAATTGAGATTGCTCCGGACGGGACGATAGCGCAGGTGGAGATAACCTCCTGTGGTTTAAATAATGCGCCTTTAAGGGCACAGGGAAGATATCCGGCAGTTATCGCCTGTAACCTGACCAATGGGAATATGCCGCATGGGTCAAATAAAATTTATGCTGATGCTTTTCCGAATGTAACCCATAGGGACAAAGAGCAGTTTATCGGTGAGATTGCAGATGGTACAATGATAGGGTACAAATATTTTGAGTTCAGCAAAAACCGACAGATTGGAGTTCTGGCAAGAGCAGGAGAGGCAGATAAAAATCAGGGGGATAGCAGTGCATATGGGGAGTTGATTGTAAAGGACGGAATAGACGGTAATCGGATTGGGGCGATTAAGCTTATGCAGTCGGAGCAATGGAGAGAGTTCTACGGTGATGTTGTGATTTCTGATGGAGTACACCCGTTGTTTTTCTTTTATGTGGGTCCGGGGGAGATCGAATTAAAGGAGATTATATTTGAATAGATTTTTTTGTATCAGGCATGGCATAGCAGTAGAGGTAAGAGGAGAGGATGAAATACAGAGCTGGAGGGGAAAGCATGGATAAGCGGGTTGATTCTCAAGGGATGAGAACAAGAGAAGAAGTAATACAGTTTTGTGGTGTTTTTTCGGATATCATAGAGGATTATCCTTTTCATGATGCCAACTGGACGCTAATGCGCCATAAAAAGAATAAAAAAACCTTTGTCTGTATCTATGAACGGCAGGGAAACATCTGGCTGAATGTAAAATGTGATACAGAGTGGCGGGATTTCTGGCGGAACGCATTTGATGCGGTGGTGCCTGCCTATCATATGAATAAGGAACACTGGAATTCCATTATTCTCGATGGAACCGTGCCGGACGAGGATGTAAAGCGGATGATTGAGGAGAGCTATGACCTTACAAAACCAAAAGAAAAAAGGAAGAATTAAATACAGTGTGACGTTTTTAATGTTATTGATGACGGAAGTGCTGATTGCACTTTATGTGCATGATAATTTTATCAGACCCTATATCGGAGATGTGCTGGTAGTGATTGTAGTATATTGTTTTGTCAGAATCTGGATACCGGATAAATGCAGGCTGCTGCCATTATATGTTTTTCTCTTTGCTGCGGGAGTGGAGATGTTGCAGTATTTCGATTTGGTAAGGGTGTTGGGACTGGAAGAAAATGTGTTTTTGAGAGTATTGATTGGCTCTGTATTTGATTGGAAGGATATTCTGTGCTATGCAGTCGGATGTGTGGTGCTTGCGGGATATGAGGTGCTTGGGAGGAGATTCTTGAAGAGATAAAATTTGTATTAGGAATAGGGGAAGAATAGAGAGGGATAATGACGAAACCTAAATACGATAAAATCAAATATGATAAAATGGATAAAAAACGAAATTTTATTGCTGCAATCCTTTTTTCGATTTTGGCGGTCATGAATTGGTGTGTTTTGAATTGTGAAGCGGTAATGCAGCTTTTCCCTGTTGAAATCGAAGTCGTGTTTCTGTGTGCTGTCTGGCCTCTGGGGCTATTGACTGTTGGGCTGTGGATGGCATATCTGGACGGTGTTTTATATCTGAAAAGGCTTAAGCGTTTTGGTTATGTGGTGCCGGAGGATAAGAACGCATTCGATAAGGCGTTGGCACAGCTTCCCAGGGAGGAAAATGCAACAGGCAGTAAGCCGGTTAAAAATTATGACAGTATTGCGCTTACTGTCTTAACAGGTGCTATTGTGATTGGTTTGCTGGTTTATGATATCTGTTTTTTGTATCAGTATTCCGGTGTGGGAAATGATATCTGGTTCTTTGAAGGACTATTAATTTTGGGTACATTGATATGGCTGTTTCTTGGAATTTCCTATGCGCGTCAGATCTCTAACCGGAGGTATAAGTATGATGTGGAAATAGACTATAGTAGGAAAAACAGAAGAAATCTGATAGACGGGATTGTGGAAATCATCGTGCTGTTAGTGTTTACTTTTCCGTCAATTGCAGTGATAAATAATGTTGTACAGTATATGATAAAGGCGCGGGAAGGGCGGTAGTTTATGATACTGCTTTTGGGAAATTATATAAATATAGAATGAGGTGAGATAAAATGTGGCTGTTCTTTGCAATATTGTCTGCAGTTTTTGCGGCACTCACGTCTATATTAGCAAAGGTTGGGATTGATGGCGTAAATTCTAATCTTGCAACGGCGATTCGGACCGTGGTGGTTGTATTTATGGCGTGGGGGATGGTGTTTTTAACACATGTTCAGAGTGATATACATCAGCTTAGTAAGAAAAACTGGATATTTTTGATTTTGTCAGGAGTGGCAACGGGAGCATCATGGTTATGCTATTATCGGGCCATGCAGTTGGGAAAGGTATCTAAAGTAGTCGCCATCGACAAACTCAGCGTGGTTTTGACACTGGTATTTGCATTTATATTTTTGAAAGAGGAGTTTACTATAAAATCGTTGATAGGTTGTATTTTTATTGGTATAGGAACATTGATTATGGTGTCTTGAAATATATTTTTTGATATATTAAAAATGGAAGGTAAGTAGAAAATGAAAAAACAGCAAAATGACATAGAATTGGGAAAATTTATCAGCCTTATCCTGCGACATAGGCCAGAGGTCATAGGAATCACTTTAGATGAAAACGGCTGGGCAGATACAAAGGAATTACTTTCTGGCATTAATGCTTCAGGGCGTTATATTGACTTGACAATTTTAGAGAGGATTGTCAGGGAGAACAACAAGAAGCGATATTCTTTTAACGAGGATAAAACGAAAATCAGGGCAAATCAGGGGCATTCCGTTCATGTGGATGTAGAGATGAAGGAAATGCTGCCACCGGATGAATTGTATCATGGAACGGCTGAACGTTTTCTGGAAAGTATTCAGGAAAAAGGGATTTTAAAGATGAACCGTCAGTATGTACATTTATCGGCAGATGTAGAAACGGCTAAGGCCGTCGGAAAACGTCATGGAAAGCCAGTTGTACTGGTAATTGATACAAAGAAGATGGTGGAGGCTGGCTATCATTTCTGGCTGTCTGATAACGGTGTGTGGCAGTCGGAGGAAATCAAGTGGGAGTATGTGAAGGAAGTTCTGGCAGGCTAATGGAGGTATTTTTATGGGGATGTGGGTTATTTTGATTGGTGACGAGCGGTTTAATATTGGAACAATAAAAAATATGAAATTTACCGGCTGTGAACGAATAGCAGAACACGAAGGAAAACAGTTAGATGTGTTTTATAAAAAAGATTATGTCAGCTTTCAGTATGATTACGACGGATTGATTAGAGGTGATTATTCACCAGAGGAAATCTCATGTCTGCCATATAAGGAACCGCATTTTATATTGATGAGATATACAGATTTGGATTTGCTGAAACGTATTATTGGTTCAACAGATTTTCCGGGGGATATTTTTATAGATTGCGATGGAGTTAACCTTGGATTAGAGCAGATAGTTGATGATGCCAGGCTGTTAAATACGGAAATGTGGTGGTTGTACTAATCCGTTGCCTATGTTAAAATATTTTCTATAGCAAATGGAAAAAATAGTTAGATAGATTATCTTGACAATATTTTCTGTAGGCAGAGATTATCAAAGGAGATTACAATATGAAAAATCAAAGAATGAGTACGAAAATAGCGGCTGCCATTACACTGGTCATTATAATCTGCATTTCTTTACTTTATGTGATTGCAAGCAACCGTATGAATGCCATGATGAAACAATCAGAACTTGATCATATGGAGGCATCTTTGCATGCACAGACAAAGTTAATAGAAGAATACATCAGCCATCAGGAGGATTTGCTGACTGCTTTTAGCAAATCTCCTATTGTTGTGGACTTTTTAAGGAATCCCGAGGATGCTGAGAAACAAAAGGTTGCTCAGGAGTATACCGAACAGTATTATGCTGGTTTAAGTCAATGGGAAGGCTTATATATCGGAGAATGGAATACACATGTAATTGCGCACTCCAATCCAGAAGTGGTAGGTATTACGACTCGGGAGGGAGAAGGATTAAAGGCGTTGCAAACTGCCATGGAATCGGCAAATGGTTTATATAATGCCGGAATCATTGTCTCTCCGGCTTCCTCCAAACTCACGTTATCAATGTATTGCACGGTATTTGATACTGATGGCGAGACGATTCTCGGATATGTGGGTGGTGGTCCTTTTGCGGACGAATTAAAGAACCTGCTGGATTCTTTAAAGGAGTCGGGGGCGGATACTGCCAGTTATTCTATGATTAATGCGCAGACGGGAATGTACATATTTGATAATGATGCGTCTTTAATGGCTACGGAGATTTAAGATTCCATGTTGTTAAAAGTGATTGATACCATCAAGGCAAACAATGATGATGTCTTTGGAGAATTAGAGTATAACAATGAGAAAAATGAAAAATCTCTGGCAAGCTATGAACATATTACACAGTATGACTGGGCGGTTGTTTGTTATGATACGGAGAACAATATCTATAGGGATAGCCGTACGAATATGAGATTTTTTGGAATTGTCTGTATCTTTTCAATTATTATTATTAGTTTCCTATCATGGATATTTATTCATCTGAATATGCGTCCATTAAAATATGTTGAAGACTCTATCATAATGTTAAAGGATTTGAACTTACAGCGTAATCATAAACTGGATGCATACATCAATAAAAAAGGCGAAATTGGTGAGATTGCAACAGCACTGGATTCTCTGTATACGTCTTTTCAGAATATTGTCATGACCTTAGATCAGTGTTCCGATTCTCTGACGAGTACTGCCGTTAAAATGACAGATTCCTCAGCACTATTGCTGCAATGTGTAGAGGATAATTCCTGTGCAACAACAGATTTTGCAGACCATGCGGAGACGATTAACCAGGCTGTACAGAGTGTAGATGGACAGATTTCAGAAATTACACAAGTAGTATCAGAAGTGGAAAATAAAATCCATGCGGGAACCGATCAGAGTAATTTACTGCTGGAGAAAGTATCTCGTATGCAGAATCTGGCAAATGAGTCATTAACTAAGACACATAGGCAGATTGGGGATAACCAAAAAGCGATAGAAAGTGCACTGGAAAATCTGCAATCCCTCATGCGCATTGATGAGATGGCAAATCAGATTTTGGATATTACAAGCCAGACAAACCTGTTGTCGCTCAATGCTTCTATCGAGGCAGCCAGAGCTGGAGAGGCTGGCAAAGGCTTTGCAGTAGTTGCAGGGGAGATTGGAAATCTGGCAAAGAGTTCTTCAGAGACAGCAACCCATATTCAGGATATTTGCAATGATACGAGAAACAATATTGTAAAAGTACAAAACTGTTTTGATGGTATTATCTCTTTCCTGCAAGATGATATACAAACACAGTTTAAAGAATTTGTAAATGCCACGAATGAATATTATACGGCAATTGAAGAAATACAGGTCATTATCTCTGGTATTGATCAGTCAGCTCAGGTGTTTGTTAATGCGGTAACCGATATCCATAATCAGATTGAAGAGGTACAGTCTGTCTTAGGAGGTCGAATTGTCAGCAGTGAGGAGATTCGCGAAAAGGCAGAACAGACTACCCAGACCACTGAGGAATTGTCCGTTGCTGTCAGCAGGAATCAGGAGAATGCAGTTTCTATCCGTTCCATTGTGGATTGTTTCTCAAAGTAGCTTAAGGTAGCATAAGTCTATTTTCATTGCTGCGAGGTATTTTTATGGGGACGTAGGTTATTTTGATTGTTGATGAGCAGTTTAATATTGGTACAATATAAAGGAGGACACATGTGTCCTCTTTTTTTATGTGTATTTTTTATGCCCCCTAGGGATAAAAAGGACAATTTTTTGTCTTGAGAGGACATAAAAGGGGCAATTTTTTTGTCCCTAGGAGGTATAAAAGAGACATTTTTGTCCCTAGAGGGCATAAAAGGGACAATTTTTTTGTCCCTGTGAGGCATAAAAGGGACATTTTTGTCCTTAGGGGGCATAAAAGGGACATTTTTTGTTTCCAGGGGCATAAAATGCTTCTGCTTATATCATTTGTTTAGAAAAAGATGTATAATAGAGCAAAATATCTGATATGTTCATGCAAGCAGGTTTTTTCTGCAAATGGGGGAGGCAGCAATGAGGATAGTTAATTTAATTGAAAATACTGATGGAGGAAAGGGCTGTGTATTTGAGCACGGATTAAGCTTTTATATTGAAACGGAGAAGCATAAATTATTGGTGGATACGGGAGCTTCAGATGCGTTTATACAAAATGCAGAAAAGCTGGGAGTTGATTTAACTGAGGTGGATTTGGTGGTATTAAGCCATGGGCATTATGACCATGCCGGAGGAATCATGGAATTTGCAAGGAGAAATGCAAGGGCTTCTATTTATATGCAGAAAAATGCAGGGAATGGATATTATCATAAAAGTGAACAGACAGAGAAATATATCGGAATTGATTCAAACATTATAACACTTCCACAGGTGATACTGGTTGATGGGGATTTGAAGATAGATTCGGAGCTGTTTTTGTTTAGCGGGGTAACAGAGCGCAGATTATTTCCAGAGGGCAATCTCGAATTAAAATATAAGAAAGAGGATTCCTTCGTTCAGGACAACTTCTCCCACGAGCAGTATCTTGTGATTTCCGGGGAGGATAAGCACATACTGGTATCCGGGTGTGCCCATAACGGAATACTGAATATACTGGAAAAATACCGTTCTATTTATGGAAGGAATCCGGATATTGTAATCAGTGGCTTTCATATGAGGAAAAAGAGTGATTATTCGGAGGATGATATTGCAATAATGAAGGAAACTGCGGAGGAGCTAAAGAAAACGGAAACGATTTATTATACGGGACACTGTACAGGAGAATATCCATATGAGGTGATGAAAAGTATTCTGGGTGAACAGATTGTTTATGTACACAGCGGCGATGAAATTGTTTGCAGCAGCGTTTGACTGTAAGATTTTCTTAAGAAACATATCATGAAAAATCAAGGATTGGAGACCTTCTATCTGCTATAATGACAGCGATAGGAGGTTTTTATTATGGAAGAATTTATTGTGGCAGAATTAATATTGACAGGATATGAAATTTTAACAGTTTTGCTTCCAGCATTTATCACAATATGGGCATTCCGTTTGCAGTATAGTGACAAGGGATTGAAGGAGAACAGAGGGCATATCATATGTCTGATGATCTTTGCAGTTTATATGATTGGTGTATTTCATTTTACAGGTGCAGGAACAATCTTTGACATCTGGCACTATGGAATGGAATTTCACGAGGAGAGAATAAATTTAATACCATTTTCCGATCCCAATATCGACTATGTAGGATATGGGTTAAATGTAGTGCTGTTCCTGCCTCTCGGCTTTTTATTACCGCTGGCTTGGCCTGCTTTTAATAAGGTGAGATATGCGTTGGTTTCGGGTATGCTAATCTCTTTACTGGTAGAAATCAGTCAGCTGCTTAATTTCCGAAGCACAGATATTGATGATTTGATATTGAATACCGCTGGAGCAGTGCTTGGCTTTTTTCTGTTCCGGTTCTGTTCCTTTGTAATGAAAAGAGATAAGGCAGTCAGGGAATATGGAAAATGGGAAATAGTTGTCTATGTACTGGCGATATTTGCAGGGCATTTTTTCCTCTATAATGAATTGGGTATGGCAGGACTGCTGTATGGGTTTTAAAAGTAACGAAAAACAATACTTTTCTGTTTCTCTTTATCGACGGTTTATTTTCGACTAAAAATTAGGAAAGTCAAAAGGGTAGATATTTTTCCCGATTTGTGTTATAATGAATTGCGCTGATGCGCAAGCAGGTCATCAATTTTCTTCGAAAATTGGTGACATATGTTATAATGAATTGCGCTGATGCGCAAGCAGGTCAGCAATTTGTGCAGGTAACGAGCCAAGCGTAGATACTTGTATATACATTTGGCGACTATTGCAATAAACGAAGTTTCTTCGAAAATTGGTGACATATGTTAAATTATGCTATAGGACTTTTAACGAGTGAAGAGTAAGGGTCTTTAAAATGATTTAGGAGGAAGAATATGAAAAGGTTTAGAGAAACAAAGATAGTGTCTTTTGTATTAACATGGATTCTCGTGGGTGGTGCACTGCTGCTTAGCAAAGGAAATGCATATGCGCAGACCATTCATTCCAATCAATATTTGAGAGACAACAACGACACAACGCAGGCAATTGATAGAGGCAGTGATTACAAAAATATTATGTACGCATTAGAACAGGATGGTACGGTAACACTTGTTTCGGGCGAGACCTACAATCTGTCAAAGTCGATTTCACTGAAAAGTGGATGGGAGATTAATGCGAAAGGTGCAACAATCTATTGCCCAGGAGCACTCTTTAAACATTCTTTATCAAAGACAAATTATGGTTCGTTGAAAAATGTAACAATCAAAGGTGGCAAATGGCTGACTACAATACCCGAAGGGTTCAGAAGTACCTCCATTCATTTTACACATGCACAAAACATTAAACTGCTGAATATGACGATTAAAACAACCAACTATCAAGGTCATGCAATTGAATTGGTGGCATGTAAAAACGTTACGATTCAAAACTGTAAAATTTTGCCGAAGGGAAAACCGGGTAAAAAAAGTGTTGAGGAGCAGATACAGATTGACATAGCTACTGGAACTACATATCCTGCGATTGCGGGTACAGAGTATGCCAATGGTGGGATCTGTAAAAATATTAAAATTATTAAATGTACAGTTAAGGGAAACCGTGCAGTTTGTGCAAATTTCTCACCGAAAGAAAGCAAGTATCTTGGAAAATTTCATTCAGACATAACAATTAAAAACTGTAAGCTGACCGGTATGACAAGCGAGGCACTTGCATTATTCAATACCTCCAGTGCAACAGTAACAGGGAATACAATTATCACGAATGCACCGCTTAGTCGTGAATCGTATTCAGTGGGATGCCATTTCCATCTTTTTGGGAATAATTCAGCATCCGAAAAGGGAAAGATTACTGTTTCAAATAATACGATAAAGGGCGGCAGGCAGGCACTGTATTTTTATTCACACAGCTCAGCCAAATATGGTACGGCTATAATTAAAAATAATAAGCTATATTGTAAAAATGGTCAGGGAAATGCGTTGAAAACCGTAAGTGTAAAAAAGGTAAATTCAAGTAACAATAAAATATATAAATGGAAATGATGATAAGTAAAAGAAACTCCCCGTTAATCCACTATGGACACGGGGGGTTTTTATGATGCTTTACTCCCCCTGCTTCTTTCCTGTGAGATAATATACGGCATCTGAATATCCATTAGAAAGATGTCAGGAGGCGTTGTTTTGCGTGCGCAATCGCTTCTAATCCACCGGATACTGCTGGATTTTATCAGATTAAACCGTGAGGATACGGGAAAGGAATTGGATAGAAAAGGTTTTGTAGTGCCGGTGGGCGTGGCGGTGGGTTATGCGGTTTTTAATCCGGAATATGATGCGACATTAGAGGATACCGTGAAACGGGCAGATGTTTTGATGTATCAGAACAAACAGGATATAAAACGGGTTATAGAAAGAGCATGAAGATTCGAAAGTAAAAATAAGAACAAAACCATAATATGTCTGGCATGGAGGTGCAATTACATTTACATAGCGACTGTAATGTAATGAAACGTTACCATTGCCAGGCATATTTTTGTTGTAAAAATATTGTAAATTTGCTATACTGTAAGTAGTTTTATGAAGTTGTGGTGACCTTTGCTGAGAGGAGGGATTTGCTGTGAAAATTAGTGGAACAGGTGGGAGTACGAATTTACCTGACCGGGTGAATGCACCATGGTTGAGTGATGTTGAGGGTAAAGGCATTCAGAATCAGATTACGGATGCGCAACAACAGATTCAAAAGCTTTCCTCCAATCAGGAACTGACAGAAGAAGAGAAAAAGCAAAAACGGCAGGATGTCCAAAAACAGATTGCAGAACTTAACAGGCAACTAAGGCAGCATCAGGCGGAGATTAGGAGAAAGCAGATGGAAGAGCAGGCGGCGAAAGCTGCGGAGCAATCCGAGAGGGAACGGGAAACCGGGACAAAAACGTCTGTGATAGAGGAAGAGGAAAAAGCAGTTAGCGGCAAAGAAGAGCCCTCCCGTGATTTACCGGAGGTAGACATGTCGGCGGTTGTGTCAGCCGATACGGCAGTGAATCAAGCAGGTATAGGGAAAAGAGTAGTTGTGACATTAGAGGCGAAGACCCGTACCATACGAGGTGAGATTAAGCAGGATCAGATGCGGGGTCAGAACACGGAAAAGAAGGAAAGGGAATTAAAAGAGATAGAGCAGAGAATCTCCAATGTTTCCAAAACACAGATCAGCATGATTTCGGATGCGGACAAAAAAGTCCGGCAAAATGCAAGGCAGGATATCAAGGTGGCTGTCGGACCAAAATCAAGGAATGGCAATGATGCTGTTGATATGGCGGGCATGCCCCGGAAGGATGCGGAGAAACGGCAGCAGGATGACAGATTATTTGCATCCGTCAATATTCAGGTACATTAAACCATTATAACAGAAAATGTTTTAAAGTGGGGGCGGGGTGACCGCCCCTGTTTCTTTTCATGAGATAATATACGGCAAGAGATTTGTCCTGTATGCAAAAACTATTGAAAAACGAATACTTTTTGTATAAAGAACATAGGCACAGATGGGGGGAGTGATGCTTTACTCCCCCTGCTTCTTTCCTGTGAGATAATATACGGCAAGTGCAGTTCTGTGTGATAGATTTTCTTTTGACAGGATTGAGGTGATATAGTTTTTAACGGTGCCCTCACCGATAAACAGCTTGTTTGCGATCTCCCGATTGGAAAGCCCTTCAGCAACAGCCTGTATGATTTCCAGTTCCCTGGCGGAATATCCGTCCTCGCAAAAGCCGGTAGTCTTAATTTCTGTATTTTTTGCAAGGTGTTCCAGAATGTTTTCCTCCATTACCCCAGTGCCGTAATAAACCGACTTAATCGTCTGCTTTAAATGTTCCGGCGTGTGGTTTTTAATCAGATATCCTTTTGCACCATTGTAAAGAGCCTGCTTTACCAGCTCGTCATCATCAAAAGTGGTGAGAATCAGTACTTTGCCAAGATCATGCTCGGTAATATATTTTGTCGCCTCAATGCCGTCCATATCCGGCATCTGAATATCCATTAGAAAGACGTCAGGAGGCGTTGTTTTTGCGAGCGCAATCGCTTCCTCCCCATTGGCGGCGCATCCCAGCACTTCAAAATCGTCATCTACCTCCAAAATAATCCGCATACCGTCCCGGACAAAATCACTGTCATCTGCTATAATCACTTTAATTTTTTCCATATTAATGTCCCTATCCTTTTATCACGATAATCTACTCGCCTACAACGGCAGCAGCATATTTATTGTAAAGCCTGCCTCGCTTTCAAAATTCAAAATCCCGTTGACATCCCGCATCCTGTGCCGCATTCCCGAAATCCCCATACCGTCCGTTATCTTGGCGCAGCCAATTCCATTGTCGGAAATACTGCACCGAATAATCTGGTTCATCACATGGATTTTCATGTCAATCCGTGTACATTTTGCATATTTCAAGGAATTAGAGACCGCCTCGTATGCATTATCCAATATGATTTCCAAATATTTTTCCGGCACCTCTGATAAATCGCCCTCGGTAACCAATGCTGCCTCAACACCCTTTTGCCTGCATTCCTCGCAAAGCTTTTCCAACTGCAGTATAGCAAGCGTATATTTTTTGGGACGCTCCTTGCGCAGAATTGCCCGGATTTCATCCATGCCGGATCTGAGCTGGTCAATAACGGCCTGTATCATTTTTTGGGAGGTTTCCGGTTCCTTTTCCATGATCACCTTTATCGCTTCTAACTGATAGACGGAGCCATTGATACTATGCCCAAGCTTATCATGCAGAGTCTGGGAAAGCTGCATCCGTTCCTCTAAAACCTGGTTTTCAGCCATCCATAGCCCTCTTCTTATCTCTTCCTGCATTTCATGCTCTTTTTCATACATATTGTGCTTCAGATACTGCTCTGTAATGGTATCCTCCTTTGTCTGTCTCCGGTAGGATTCCACCACAAAGTCATGCTGGATATAAATGATTCCTAAAAAAAGTGTAAGGAGTATTTGCATTGGGATTCCGATTGCACTCGGAATGCACGCGATAGCCAGTGGGAAAAAATACCATAATATTCCCGGTCTTTTATAGGTGATTCCCTCATAGCACAATAGAATCCCCAGCAAAAGAAATTCCTTTCCCAGTACCGTAAGCATAATTATCCATAACAAAACCGACAGTCCGAAGAAAATCCATTTTAACCTTTTTTTCACCAGCTCCTTGCCTGCCATTGTTCCGATAAACAATGCCAGAAGCAGGAGTACTCTGGCAGATGCGCCTATTAATATAAGCTGTGATAATACAATATACATTTCCAGAACCAGTAATAACCCGATTCTAACTGCCAAAAAATAATTTTCCCGAAGCTGTTCTGTCATGTTCTGTCCTCTTCCTTAAAATCCGTGCCCTTATGTATCACAGCGATTCAGCTTCAAGCCCACGCTTCCCAAGCTGATACATATGATTAGATATGCCGCTGTTATATATAATACCATAGAATATGCCCCATTGTCTCCTGCTAATAATAATTCTGCAGCCTTTAAGAACCATCGTTGTGGCATGAGATAGGAGAGTGCCTTTATCGCTGTGGAGGTTGCATTTAGAGAAAAATACAGTCCAGAGAGCAGTGCTGAAATACTCCACACTGCAAACACTGCGTAGTTGGCACTCATGACATCGCCGAGCAGGATTCCTAACAGCAGGCTTAGTGTACAAAAGATGAATCCCAGACACAAAATGATACATAAAAATGCATACTTATTGATTCCAAAATCCATATCCTTCACTGCAAAAATGCAAATCCCTAAAATCAGGGTCTGTACAATGGATACAACAAAGGAGGCGATTAATTTTGAGAAAAAATATTCTGCCCGGCTAAGCTTTGACAGCATTGCTCTGGTATAAACCTTGTTGTTCTGCTCTTCAATGACCGTATGGGCAACGCAGACACCACAAAACAAAAATCCCAGAGTGATAATGGCATATGCATATCCAATTAATGACTTTTGATTACGCTGTTCATCGGTTAACGCAATTTCCTCTTTTCCGCTTAAAAGCTCAACCTGTTTTTGGGGGATGTTCTCATCAAGGGACTCCATTACATTGATTATTTTCCCACTGTCCGTTCCTGCATATTCTCCTGCATAGTGGATTTTTGAAAGGATATTCTTTACCTCCGTCTCAAACAGCTCCCATCGCTCATCATCAGATACCAGATATATCTGAAATGCTTCCTGATAATTTTCCTCCAAAACAGCGGTTTCAAAATCCTGTTTCATATAAAGCAGGGCACCTGCCCGGTCATCAAAGGCATCTTTTTTTGCCTGCTTTTTCACCTGTTCCTCTGTCATATCCCCTGCATCACATCTGCATACGGAAAACATTCCGGTTGCCGCAAGGCTTTTTAGCAGATATTCGGAAAGCTCTGAGCCGGAGCCGTCATACACCTTAAGAATATATTTGGTGGTGTCTCCGACATATACTGCTTTGTCATTGATTTCCTCCAGCTCAATAACTGCAGTTTTTCCTGCTTTATTTTCATATATTGCCGTTTCGGTTTTCAAATTCAGAATCACTGCCGACACAATCGGTGTCACACAAAGGAAGAACAGAAATCCTTTGTTGCGAAGCAGTAATTTCATATTCATTTTCAGTAATGTGATTAATTTATTCATGCTCTTCCTCTCTTTCTAATACTGTCTGCTGCTACTGCAACAGCGGAGCAGACAACGGTAATGACTAACAAGTAAATCATACAGCTTGTGGTATAGCTGCTTTGTCCCATACAGGATATCTCCACCAAAGCCCTGTTTGTGTGGTAAACGGGGGAGAGTGCCTTGACAGACTCGGACCATGCAGCATACATATAGGTTTCGAAACTTCCTCCGAAAAATCCCATAAACCATACACTGGTAAAGACTGCAATCACTGTCATCGCCATATTGTTGAAAATATAGTAGCACATCAAACCGAATGCGGAGCTTGCCATAATTGTTGCAAAAAATATAGCTGCGGATACGATAATATTTCCCCAATGAATATCAAACAGGAAAATCGTAATGACAGTAGTCAGCAAAAGTCCCGCTGACACGGCAAGTACATTCGGTACCCATTTTGCCAGATACATTTTAGCGCCCGATACTGCACTTACCTGAAATTTACGGTCTATTCCGTATTTCTTTTCGTTACCTAATACATTTGCGGCACAGACAATGCCGCACCATGCAAAATAAACAATGTAAATAATCCCATAATAGTCTACTGAATCTACTGCCGGCATATAGTTAAGCTCTTCAACCGGAAGTGTTGGCTCTTCCTTTTCCGATACCGGGTCTGTGCCATACAGTGCACTTCGTACATATTCTCCCATTACCCGGCTTAGAAAATATTCCAGCGTAATCCCCTCAGCTTCAAAGTCTGCACTCTGATATACTGTATAGGTATCCTTGCCAAATTCCACAAAGCCTGACAGTTCGTTGTTTTCCATTACCTCCTTCGGTTCCCCTTCAGGATATTCCAAAAGGGTAATTCCGGCTTCCTTTGCTGCCGCTTTTACCACATCCATGCTGTCTTCAAAGCCGCTTCCTGTCTGTATCCGGTAGCCCGCCTTAAATGCATCTACCCCCTCATAGGATTTCATCAAATCGGAAAATGCACTGGACAGAATGGCTATCACAAGAACCGGTCCTGAAATCATAATTCCAATAATCCATTTATTGCGAAGCATGAGCTTAAAATTATTTTTTATTAAATATCGAATCATCCTCTTATCCCTTGCCTTCCCTGTTATTCTGCATAATCCCTTAATTTTTTTCCAGTCAGTGTCAAAAATACTTCCTCCAATGTAATTTCCTCACTGCCATTCGTTACAAGTCTTTTCAATTCATCGGAGGTTCCGCAGGCAATTATCTTCCCGTTATCCATAATGGCAATCCGGCTGCAAATCGCTTCGACCTCCTCCATATAGTGGCTGGTATAGATAACTGTGGCACCGTTTTTGTTAGATTCTTTAATTTTTTCCAGAATAAAATTCCTTGACTGCGGGTCAATGCCTACTGTGGGTTCGTCAAAAATCAGTAAATCCGGCTTATGCCCGATTGCACATGCAATATTCAGCCGTCTCTTCATACCACCCGAGAAATTTTTTGCAAACTCCTGTTTTTGCTCGATAAGTTCTACGTATTCTAAAGATTCTTTCACTGCCTCCTTTAGTGCTGTACCTTTTATGCCATATAGGGAAGTAAACAATTCTACGTTTTCCCATGCCTTTAAGCTGCCGTGTATTGCCAGCTCCTGAGGAATATATCCCAGCTTGTGGAGCACCTCCTTTTTCTGTTTCTGCGGGTTTTTCCCAAACAATTCAATCGCTCCTGTGGTAGGTCGTACAATCGAGCAAATCATATTCAGTGTTGTACTTTTTCCCGCCCCGTTGGGTCCTAACAGCCCGAAAATTTCTCCTTTTTTAATCTCCAGGTTCAGACTGTCCACAACAGCCCTGTTTTGGTATTTCTTTGTCAAATCCGTTGTTTTTAAGATTATTTCCTCCATAAATGCTCCTTTCATGATACTGTGTTTTATATGGGTATCATAGCAAATCTGAAAATGTTCAGGTAGTGAAAAAAGACCTGTTTGTAATATGACTTTTGTCATGTTTTGATAAATTTATTACTGCAAGGTGCTTTGACTTATCAAAAAAAGACCCTCTTTGTAGGTTCCAAGAAGGTCTTTTCCCATATATTTTACGGATAATGTAGCACGTGCTATTCAGACAGCAGCAGGCTTAATTCATACTGGAAGGAATCCAATGTATTATTTTTTAAATGGATTGCTTCCGCTATATCAAAATCGGTTAATATATCATTTTTGATTGCAACAATACGGTTTTTCTTGTCGTGATTCAGAATTTCTATCGCATATGCCCCCATCAGGGAACCGTACATCCGGTCCTTTGCGGTTGGCTGGCCGCCCCTTTGAATGTATCCAAGGACGGATACTCTGGACTCGACTCCGGTTTTTTTCTGAATGATTTCCGCAAGCTCGGGAGCATCGATTACACCTTCGGCAACTACCACCAGATAGCTGTTTCTGCCGTCTGCATGGCGTCTCTTGATGGCATCCGTTATATTATCAAAATTTCCATCCCATTTTTCCGGTAGGACAATGGCATCTGCGGAGGTGGCCATACCGGCCCACAGGGCGATATATCCCCGCTTTCTTCCCATTACCTCTACTACACTGCACCTGCCATGGGAAACAGAGGAATCCCGGATACGGTCAATCGCCTCTGTTGCCGTGTTTGCCGCTGTGTCGAATCCCAGCGTATACTCTGTGCAGGCTACATCACGGTCGATTGTTCCCGGAATACATATAATATTGATTCCCTCTTTTTGAAATTCAATCGCACCTCTTAATGTTCCATCACCACCGACTGCCACAACAGCGTCAACATGATGCTCTTGCAGATTGCGAGCTGCCTGTGTCCTGTATTCCGGCTGCAAAAATCGTTCGCTTCTGCTGGTAAAGAGAATCGTTCCGCCCTGATTGTTAATATTTCTCACCTCGTCCACTCCCAAAGGGATGGTTTCCCAGTCAATCAGTCCGTCGTAGCCTCTTAAGACACCGACTACCTCCATTCCAAAATGTATTGCACTAAATACAATTGCGCGGACTGCGGAATTCATGCCTGGTGCATCACCTCCACTGGTCAAAACTGCAATTTTTCTTATTCCACTCATTTTATGCGCTCCTTTTTCTAACCGGCACATTTCCTTTCAGACCTTCAGCACTTATGTACTATCTATTCCTGGCTTGTGCCGCTTTTTTGTTTCAAGTATACTTTGTTTTACTGGTCTTTGTAAATAGATTTTTATTATCTGTGGTCAAAAAGCATTTCACAGCGGTTTGACTGCATTCCAAAGCATTTTTATTGTTTTCGTCAAAAGGAAGTGGTAAAATACTTCTTTTCAGGAGGTGGTTATGTGATTCGTATTGCAATCTGTGATGATGAAAAATATATGTGTGATACAATTCGGTCAATGGTGTCTGACTTTTTTCGCAGAAAAAATATGGAGATAGTAATCTCACAATTTTCAAGTGGAGAGGAATTGTTGAAATATGACAAGATAATAGATATTCTGTTTCTTGATATTCAGATGAAAGATATAGATGGTATGGAAACGGCAAGGAGGCTGCGCAGCCGTAAGTTTCAGGGTTTCCTGATTTTTATAACGGTCCTTAAAGAAATGGTATTCCGATCTTTTGAAGTACAGGCATATGATTATCTGGTAAAGCCAATAGAACAAAAACATTTTGAAAAAACAATGGAGCGTCTTCTGGTTTCCTTGCAAAATGCCAATGAGGCAAGTTTACTTGTTCAAAGAGGATATGAAAGCAGTATCATTTCTTTTGACGATATAATTTTTTGTGAGATTATCGACAGAAAGGTATATCTGCATCTGGTTTCATCTGAGGTCATTGATTTTTATGACAGGATTGAAAATCTGGAAACAAAACTGGACAGTAGATTTTTCCGGTGTCACAGGAGTTTTCTAATCAATTTGAAGTATTTGAAAAGCTATAAAAGTGGAGTGGCATATATGGAAAACGGTAAGGAGATACCTGTGTCACGATTGCGGAGTAAAGAGTTTTCCCGTGTGATTTTGCAGTATATGAAAGAATGGAGGCTGTGAGATGGATGCTTATATGGATTTTTTTAATAGGGATGTTATGGGAAGTGTTCAAGTGCTTACAGGTTTTTATTTCTTTACCAGATTTTTGCAAAGGAAAGTAAAATTTTATGTTTATTTATTATTTGCATTATGTTGGATAATAATGATGAGGCTTATTCCAACAGGAAGAATAGCGGAATTTTTGTTATATGTCCTGTTGCTTACGGCAAGTGGAATTGTCGTATGCCATGCAGATTGGAAGTCTGTTGTTTTATATGCTGCACTGACGGTTGAGATTATGCAGCTTAGCTATGGAATTGTCAATTCTTTATGGGGTATGTTATATCCGCAGATGGTTTCTTTTGAACAGAAGATTCTGGGTATTGCATTTATGCTGTTAGGGAATATGGCGGCATTGCTGCTGGCTGTGCTTTGTTACCATATGGCGCAACGCTGCTTTTTATATTATGAAACAGTCAAAAAACAGTATATATTTACGATTTTAACACCGATATTGATGATTTTTTTAATGGAGGAATATATCAGTTCTATTATTTATGGAAATATAACGGTTATAGATAACAGTAGAATGATTGCGCATACAAATCACTATCAGATGTTTGCAATACAGCTTTTAGGGATGGCAAGTCTATTCTGTATTATGTTTGCTTATAAGAAGCTATTACAAAATTTCTGCCTAGGTATAGAATTGTCACTGTTAGAGCAGGAGGAACATTCGCTTAACCAGTATGTGGAGGAAGCCAAGGCTCATTATGAAAAAACAAGGTCATTCCGCCATGATATAAAGAATCATATTACAGTGGTAAGGAAGCTTTTGCAGAAAGGAAAATCAGAACAGGCATTAAATTATATCGGGGATATGGAAGAGCTGACAGAAGAACTGTCATTTCCGTGTAGCACAAATAATCCAGTGGCAGATATTTTGGTGGGAAATAAATTGGGGATAGCCCAAAGTATGGGCATAGATGTCTACTGTTCGCTGCTTCTGCCTTATCCCTGTTTTGTGCGTGATATTGATTTTTGCATTATCCTGTCGAATGCTTTGGACAATGCAATTCATGCTTGTAAAAGTATGGGTGATGGTGCAGACAAATATATTCGTGTGACGGGGCGTATACAAGGAGATTTTGTTTTACTGGAAATTGAAAATAGTTTTCAGGGACAGGGCTTGTTCAGGAAGGGGACAGGGCTGTCCAATGTAGAAATGGTAGCTGAAAAATATCATGGTGCAATGAGTATAAAGGCAGAGGGCACAGCATTCATTCTCAGCGTACTGCTTATCATTCCACAGCATTCAGAAAGCATCCCACAGCAAATCGGTTAAATATTGTTTTTAAATGACGAAAAGGGTAATGTAGGCAGTATTTTGCAGGATGTGCTGCCTGACGACAAATATAAGGAGGACAAACATATGTCAATGAAAATCAATAAAAGTTATAATTATTACAAGACCGATTATATGGAGCAGCTGAAAGCAGGAGAGGAGAAGGCAAAGGAAACGGAAAAGGGAGAAAATGATGAAAAGGCATCCGATAAAATACCCGTCCCGCATGATGAGTATATAAACAGTGAAGAATCGGATGGTAAGCCGAACGGTCTGTATCGAATAGGGCAGGACGAAAATGGAAAAAGAAAGGTCTTTTTTGATGATCCGAAAAAAACTGCGGAGAAGTGTACTGGAAACACAGATAAAGTTGACAGAGAGATTGAGAAACTGAAGGAAAAACAACAGCAGTTAGAGCAGCAGATAAAATCAGCTTCAGGGGATGAAGAAAAGGTCAGGGAGCTGGAGAAAAAATTGGCACAGGTAGAGATGGAATTAGGGCAGAAGGATAATGATACATATAGGCGGCAGAATGCCTCTTTTTCTGAATGATCAAATAAATCGGGTGTTCTGCCTTCATTTCTTAGTGCGAGCATTGTATGACCGATTGGTTTTCAAGAATGGAAATCAGTCGGTCTTTTATTGTAATAGAAAATGCCAGTAGGTTATGCTGCAATTAAATGGTTATTTAGGTGAAAATATAGACTTATATTAAATGGTATGGTATATTGGAGGGACGCTAATTTAGATAAAGGAGAATTTAACATGGGATTATTTGGATTTTTAGGGAAAAAGGAAACGGATGAGAGCACAGCTGCGGCTAATGATACAGAAAAATGGATTATTGGCACTTATGCAATGTGGTCACAGGCAACGGATGGAAACTGGAAGCATATTGCAGGCTCTACCAGCAAGAATAAAAAGGAGGCAGCCTCTATGAGGGTTATGCTCCGAAGAGACTGGGAGGTATCGAATAAGGCTGCGCTTTTTGATATGGTAAATTATCTGACAGCATTGTACAAAGATGAAGGATGCGAACAGCAGGATATAGAGAAGGCGGCTTGGGATCTTTGCAGGGCATGTCAGATTCTTGGAATGGGATATGTTGGCGGATATATTGAACGGCAGGAAATGGTACGGGAATCTGTTGAGATAGGACGTATTATGCAGAAACATTTTCACTCATGGGAAGAATTGTATGATAGTTATATGAAAGGGTACAGCGAGTGGAGAAAAGATGCCGGAGAAGATGCCGAAAAGGATATTCAGGCAAGGAAGGATTTATGTCAGAAACTAAGAAACATGCCAGATGGACCATGTACTGTAGAATGGAATAAGGCTTTGTAAGGATTTGTACAATGATTTGAAATGAAGGAGAATGTTTACGAATGGATTGGTATCAGAAGTGGCTTCAGGAAGAAAAAAGGTGGATTGGAAAATACCAGAACAAAATTATAACGATGAGTATTTTAAAGGTGGTTCCGGCAACACTCATTGGTCTGTGTGCAATTTTTGGAGGTATGACCTATGTGGAAGAGAAAAATGCAGGGATTGGTATTATAGGCGGTCTGGCGTTCGGTATCTTTATTTCTGCCATTTATCTGTTTATTTTACTGGTGGGCTTAAGACCGGGGCGGTATGTAAGAATGGTAAAGTCGGCTGTAAAACAATTACATCTGGATGAACAGGAAAAGGTGCAACTTGCCCATGAAATGCTAGAAACTGATGTCAGTACATGGAGATGTATTTCCTATGAGTTAAATGGACATGGTTCGAGACAGACACCGGCAAGGTTTAGGATTACTCCGCATTATGCTTTTTTGGAGGGAAGCAGTCCCTATGCGATTTTAGTCAGACTTTCAGATATAGCGGAGGTTCTTCAAGAGGAAGAACGTAAAATACATACTCAGTATGGGACGCAAACTAAGACACACGAAATATTTACATTATATACGATTTCATTTTATCAAAAGGCGAAAGTAAGCAAAGACCAGCTTCCGGAACAGGCGATGGGTTTCTTTGAAAAGAATATCAGAGACCGGGTATATGAATTAATATCAAAGCAGCTGGCAGAAAATAACATGAATGCTCAATCAAACAGGGGAGAACAGAATATGGAGAGAGTTTTTCAGACCGTAGGGAAACAGGACGGCTTTAAGTTAGAAAACCAGAATGGAGCTTTGAGGGAATTTAGGGACGTGGATATTGAAGATTATCTGGAAGATATGTTTGCATCTCCTGAACAATTTGTGACATTGACGGCACCAAAAGCTATGCGTAAAGTGCGCTTTGTTCAGGCATGTCTGCAAAGGGATGGTATTGAGGTTGAGCTGGGCATTGAGGAAAACGGGACACGTTTAGTATACAAATTATGCTCCAAAGAGGAGTGCGTCCGCATTTTTCTTGATTTTTTTGAGGATGAATTTATTCCTAAAATGGAGGAATATCAGCCTGTGCAATTTTAGGATTTCTTTCTGAAGTACTTCAAAGGCGGTACATCAATCAATAGCCGAAATAATCATCAATCCCTTCAATCTCACAATTACTATTTTTTGATAACTATAAAACAACTTGGATTTGCGTAGTTTTCTTTGCAGACATCAGATACTTATCAATAGAAAACGCCAGTAGGTTATGCTATAATTAAATGGATTTTGATGCCTTGATTTAATATGGCTTAGATGTAAAGGGAGGACGGTCGATTGAAAAAAGTCAGATTGAAGATGGATGTGGAACGTAGAAAGAGCCGGATTGCACCGGAAATCTATGGTCAGTTTTCGGAGCATCTGGGCAGATGCATTTATGAGGGAATCTATGTGGGAGAGGATTCCCGGATTCCAAACCATAAGGGTATGCGTAAAGATGTCGTGGAGGCGTTGCGGGATATTAAGCTGCCGGTTCTGCGCTGGCCGGGTGGATGCTTTGCGGATGATTATCACTGGAGGGATGGGATTGGTCCTAAGGCAGAACGAAAAGCCATTGTCAACAAAAACTGGGGTGGTACTGTGGAGACGAATCATTTCGGGACACATGAATTTATGGAGTTGTGTGAACAGATTGGATGTGAACCCTATATTGCGCTCAATATGGGCAGCGGTACTGTGCAGGAGGCAGCGGACTGGATTGAGTATATGACATTTGACGGAGAGTCGGAATTTGCCAAAATGCGCCGGGAAAACGGCAGAGACAAGCCGTGGAAATTAAAGTATCTGGGAGTAGGAAATGAGAGCTGGGGATGTGGCGGTTCTATGCGTGCCGAATATTATGCAGATACCTATCGCAGATATCGCACATTTTGCCGGGATATGAGCGGCAATACCCTGTTTCCGATTGCCTGTGGTCCAAATGCGGATGATTATCACTGGACGGATGTGATTATGCCGTTATTAAAGGATCAGACGAAGGCAATCAGCCTGCACTATTATACAGTGCCAACCGGAGACTGGGAGCATAAGGGCAGCTCGACGGAGTTTGATGAGCAGGAATATTACCGAACCATTCAGGAGACTTTGCGGATGGAAGAAATTATATCCAGACATCTGAAGATTATGGATTATCATGATCCGGAGCAGAATATCGGACTGATTGTGGACGAGTGGGGAACCTGGTATGATGTGGAACCGGGTACGAATCCGGGATTTCTGTATCAGCAAAATACCATGCGGGATGCTATCATTGCAGCGATTAATCTCAATTTATTCAATAAACACAGCGACCGTATCATCATGGCAAATATTGCACAGGTAGTCAATGTACTGCAGGCGGTGATCCTCACAGAGGGGATGCATATGGTCAAGACCCCGACATATGAGGTGTTTGATATGTATCAGCGGCATCAGGGTGCTGTGCTGGTTGACAGTGTGATAGATATAGAGACAGATGGTATCGGTGACATAGAGATTCCGGTTTTATCTGAGTCTGTATCCGTGGCGGAAAAGATGGGAGATGGGACGGTCATGGCATCCATCACATTGTCCAATGCATCCCTGCAGGAGAGTTATCAGATTGTGGTGAGTCTGCCGGGAAACCAGAAGTTTACAGGAACGGCAGAGATTGCACTGTTGACGCAGGAGGTACATGCACACAATACTTTTGATGAGCCGGAATGTGTGAAACAGGTATCCTGTGAGGAAGAATGGTCAGGCAGCCAGATGGCAGTGACATTACCGCCCTGTGCTGTGATGCGGATTAGCTGTCCGGTCCTTTGTGAGGAAGTCTGATGAGTAGAAAAAAGCCCTGCATCCGCTGCCTGCTGCGGGACATGGATGAAGAAGAAAATTATCAAAGACTTAGACTATATTTGGATCAGTTTGACGAATCGATTCGCACATCAGACGAGGAATATGAGAGAAGACTGCAATTATGCAAGGAGTGTGAAAGCCTTCGGGAAGGAATCTGTGTAAAATGCGGCTGCTATGTGGAGGCGAGGGCGTTGCGGAAACAGGCGCACTGTCCGCATGAAGATGCACGCTGGTAGAACATAATATCGATACGTTTTGTGTCTGTATTGACTTTGTCACTTTACGCCATTTTAACAACAAGCGTTATATAGAAACGTTCATCACGAATATCCGCATACACCTCTCCGCCCATAAGCGACATCAAACGTTTGCAGATAAAAAGTCCAAGCCCGTTGCCCGGTACCTTTCTCGCATTATTTCCACGATGAAAACTCTCGAATATCTGTGGCAGTTCTTTCGCTTCAAGCGTACAGCCTGTATTTGATACTGTGATAAGCTCACAGCCATCCATTTTATCAAAGCTAATCTCAATTCGTCTGCCGTCACCGTATTTGATTGCATTTTCGATCAGATTTTGCAGGCACTCTGCAAGGCGGTCGGGGTCGCAGGAAA
>CAMWYM010000044.1 GCA_947178475.1 uncultured Clostridium sp.
GGCGGCTCCAAAGCACCATGCTTATGATATTGTCTATATTGCACAACTAGGTTTTTGAAATAAGGAGTTTCGCAATTATCTAACTAGCATTATAGCATTTTAAAATAATTTTGTAAGTATCAAGGAGGACAAAATTTATGAAAAATGAGAAAAGGACAGATCTGCCTAAGCTTGCCATGGATGAGATTCCAACTCCTAGCGCAGATGCAGTCAGCATTACCGGTTTGGTAAAAAAGAGTGGTAGAATATCCGGATATCAGCTGTCGGATGACCGAATCGTCAGCAGAGAAGAGGGGGTAAGTCTTGCGAAGAACGGAAAGATTAAGGGAGTAGGAATTGCGCATAATAAGGACACGGAATATCTCAAATCGATACCCGATGATACAGAGGACAATAATCTGTCTGCACTTCCTACGGTGAAAGGTGACTTTTCGTAGGAGCGTATCTTCTTTCGAGGAGAGGTTGACGAAATGAAGCCGTTGTGTTAAAATTTTTCTAATGTTTAGAGGGAGTAATCGAATACGCTTTTTGCGTATGGTTCTATCGACATAATGGTATCTTTGCAGTAAGCTCTGCTAATTACAATTATTGCTGCGAAGGATGCCCGGTATTACTTTAGACGATGAGACTCATAGACAGCTTTTGCTGTTTATGGGTTTTTTTAATGAAAAAAGGAGGATAAATTATGGGAATCGCAGAGCTTTTTATTCTTGCTGTCGGACTTTCAATGGATGCTTTTGCTGTTTCGATTTGTAAGGGACTGTCACTTGGGAAAATCACACCACGGCATATGTGTATAGCCGGGTTATGGTTTGGTGGATTCCAGGCATTAATGCCTGTTATCGGATATTATCTGGGGAGCTTTTTTGCAGATATGATAACAAAGTATGACCACTGGATTGCGTTTTTTTTGTTACTGCTGATTGGTGGTGGTATGATTAGGGAGGCTTTTGGCGAGGAAGATGAGATGGACGCGAATATGACGGTAAAATCTATGTTTGTGCTGGCTGTTGCCACCAGTATAGATGCCTTAGCTGTGGGAGTTACCTTTGCCTTTTTAAAGGTACAGCTTGCAGCGGCGGTGAGCCTTATTGGTGTTACGACCTTCACTTTATCCGCTGTCGGGGTGAAGATTGGAAGCATTTTTGGTGCTAAATACAGGTCCAAGGCGGAGCTTTGTGGTGGTGTGATTTTGATTTTAATTGGTACAAAAATTTTGCTGGAGGGTATAGTATTATAGCGGATTAGGTAATTGCGAAACTCTGTTTTTCAATATGTCTGTTGTACAATATAGGCAAATTTGCTATTTAAAGGGATTATGAAATTTTTTTCATGAATTGTTCAAAAAGTTGTCATTATATTTCAGAATCCATTAATTGCATTTTGTCTTATGAGAGAGTATCATAATAGATACATTGAAGCGGCCGCAGTAGATGTGGAACATTATTTTTACATAATAAACAATATTAAGAAAGGACGTGGCACGTAAAAGGATAAAAATGTAAAAAAATAATCTGCTAATTGGATAAAATATATACTTTTTGCATAATATGGTACTTGCGTAACCTTTCAGAATCATCTATAATATAAATAATTATGTGATACGGATTCGGTTATTGAAAGGGGACGTTATATTATGAAAATGGTAAGCTTCAGAGTAAGAAATTTTGATAAAGAACAATTTTTGACATATGATATTGACAATGAGGCGGAATTAGATGAGGATGTGTTGGATTTTTTAGAGGATGAGGAACCCCATGGGATTGTTCCTGTCATTTTTGAGGATGACGACGAAGAATTTGATACATTTTCATATGATATAACGGATAAGATTCATTTAAGTGAATTGTCTAATCAGGAGATTAATGCAGAGATGGTACTCATGGTTTTGAGAGGAATTGTTATTGCATTGGCTGATATGGCGGAATACCGTATTCCGTTATCTTATCTGGTGTTGAACCGGGATTACATTTATATTGACTCTGATTATAAGGTAGAGTTTATCTGTATTCCGTTAGAGGAAATGCAGGACGAGACCGATATAAACATTTTTTTGAGAAATTTTATCGCCAGTCTCAGATTTGATGTCACAGAGGACGTCAGTTATGTGGCAAGATTGCTTACATATATTAATAATACCGCTATTTTTAATCTCCATAATTTGCTGACAATGGTCGAGGAATTAATGGAAGACCATGGAATTGAGATTCCCGAGGATAATTCCTCCGAGATTTATGCGGACTATCAGGAGGTAGAGGAGAAATCTGCCGTGGATTTGGTGGAGGAATTAGACGAGGTAGATGATTTAGAGGAGCAGGCGGGAGAAGAGGTTTCGGATGATGTGCAGGCAGCTGAAGAAGATATTCCTAAGGAGGAAGAGCCAGCTGAAGAAGAAACTGTGCAGCCAGAGGAGGAAAAGGTTTCTGATGAGAAAGAGCCTCAAAAGAGCGATTTGAGCAGTAAGTTCAGTATAAAGCAGCCAGCAGAGGACGACGAGGAATATGAAGAAGAACCGGAGGACGATGAGCCGAAGAAGAGTAATCTGAGCAGTAAATTCAGCTTAAAGGAGCCGGAACCGGACGAGGAAGAGACCGCAGTTACCGAGGAGGAAATGGCGGAGGAGACGGTTATTCAGCCGGATGAGGATGTAGAAGAGCCTGGGGAACAGAGTGAAGAGACTGTTGACGAAGAGGAAGTAGCCGAGGAGACGGGAGAAGAGACAGCTGGAGAAGAAACGGAAGAAGAATTGCCAGAGGAGAATCAGATTCAGGAAGAGGAAATGTCTGAGGAGATAGAGACACAGGTTGGGGAGGAAATTCAAGAGGAAGAACTACCTGTGGAAGATGAGCTTCAGGAGGATGAGCCGCCTGTGGATGAGGTAGTTCAGGAGGCGGTTGAAGAGGAGATACCAGAAGAAGCAATCGAGGAGGATGTCAAAGAGGAAACTGTGGTAGATAGTACGGCACAGGACATTGTCAATAAGCTGAAGAATAAGGTGATTGGCGGAAAGAAAAAGACAAATACATCCGAAAATGAGGAATCAGATGAAAGCGAAGAAGACAAGAAGAAACCCATATTCAAAACCAAAGAAGTTACCGGAGTTGTCATTCCTGATGAATTAGATGAATTCCTTGCAGAGAAGGAGCGCGAGGAGCGCGAGGAACAGGAGAACAAAGAAATTCGCCACGAAGAAACTTCTCTTAAAATCAAAAAGAATATTAAGGTAAATCGTGCAAGTATTGTAAAGAATACACAGGAAGAGCTTAAGGAGGGTGAGCCGGAAAAAGAAGAAACAGAAGCAGCATCAGCGAAAACCGATGCTTCGGAGGAGACAAAGAATGACAACGGAGAAGCGGCAGCGGATACCGGTGCAGAGCAGAACGGTGGCAAGGCAGGCATTTTAAAGAGTGCACCTGCACCAAAGGTAAATCCATATCTTGTCCGTGTGAATACAGAAGAGAGAATTATGATTACCAAGCAGACCTTTAAAATGGGAAAAGCCAGCATGGGTGTAGATTATACCGTTAAGGGTAATGGTGCTGTCAGCCGTGTACATGCGATTATCACGAACAAGGATGGAGAATACTTTGTGAGGGATAATAAGTCGACAAATCATACCTATGTGAACGGTAAGATTCTAAACGATGGTGATAATGAGCCGTTGACTCATGACAGTAAGATTATGCTGGGTGATGAAGAGTTTATCTTTAAGCTGCAGTAATTTAAAAGCCGATACAGTACGCAGAACAATGGGTTCCTTTTAGGAGCCCATTTTTTTGTGTAGAAGGCATAAGCGGGCGCTGATAACCAGATTTGAGACGGGGATGTATGGAAAGGATTAAAGGAAATGGGAAAGATGGAAAACGGCAGATATGCCGGAAAGGCGCAGCATATGACAAGAGAAGGAACGATATTAGACGGAAAATATGAGCTGCTAAAGCAAATCGGGCAGGGGGGCATGTCTGTCGTGTATCTTGCGATGGATGTCCGGTTAAATAAACAGTGGGCAGTAAAGGAGATAAAAAAGGGAAATAAACAGGATACGGAAATATTGCTGAGAAGTTTGAAAACAGAGGCAGAGGTGTTAAAGAAGGTGGACCATCCGGTGCTTCCGCGGATTGTTGATATTATACACTGTGACAATACGATTTTTGTGGTTATGGATTATATTGAGGGAAGAACATTAGAGGAGGTACTTAAATCGGAAGGAGCGCAGCCACAGAGACAGGTGATTGACTGGGCAAAGGATTTATGTAGTGCTTTGAATTACCTGCATTCTATGGACCCGCCTGTAATCTATCGGGATATGAAACCATCTAATATCATGTTAAAGCCGGATGGCAGGGTGAAGCTGATTGATTTCGGTACGGCAAAGGTTATGGACAGGGAAAGTACGGCGGATACTGTAGCGCTTGGCACAAGGGGATATGCAGCTCCTGAGCAGTTCGGAGATGTCCAGGGACGTGGAATACATAAGACGGATGCCAGAACGGATATTTATAGCTTGGGTATATCGCTTTATTATGTGCTGACCGGTAATCCTCCGGGTGAACCGCCGTATGCTGTTAAGTCTATCCGCGAATGGAATCCAATGCTTTCCGGAGGCCTGGACAAAATTATCAAAAAATGTACAATGCCGGCTCCCGAAGACAGGTATCAGAATTGTATGGAGCTTATGTATGCATTGGACCATTATGAGGAGCTGGATGATGCCTTTCGCCGGTCATGCTTTAAAAAAATGAAGAGTTTTCTGTTATTCGCAGGTCTGACAGTGATTTCGGCAGTGACAGCACTCGGTGGGTACATAGGGAGTGAGAGAGAACGGCGGCAGGATTATGAATACCTGATGAATGATGCTTATGCCCATACCGTGCGGGGAGAATATGAGCAGGCTGCGAATATTTACGCAAAAGCGATTACGGAAATAGATGGCAGCCGGAATACTGCCTATCTGGAATTGATGAGACTTTATATAAACTATATAGGTGATGCGGAAGAAGGGCTCAACAGAGTGACCTATTACATTGACCAGGGGTATAAACATATTGACAGGGATCAGCAGCTGTTGTTCCGTGTGGCGATAGGATATTTTGATGTATTAAAGGATTATAAATCCAGTGCGTACTATTTTAATCTGGTGGATGTAAGGGAGTATCCAGAGGCGGCTTATTACAGTGCTATTGCACTGGCAATGGGAGAGCTGGATACAGATTATAGCAGTTTGTCGGATAATCTGCTCCAGTTTGAAAAGCTGAATGATAATATGACAATTTCTGCAGGAAGATTGATGAACTATAAGCTGCTTTGTATTATTTATGCGAGAATTATGCAGCAGATGGACGGAGCGGCTAAGAAGCTGATACAGGCAGCGGACAAGGGGATACGAGCCTTAGAAGAATATGATGATGACAGCATAAAAGCAGAGTATTATACGGTATATCATCAATACCTGGCACTGGCATATGAGCAGCTGGGGAAATTACAGAAAGGTCAGGATGAGGAAACGGCGGAGAAATACTATAAGAAAGCACTGGAGTGCTGTGATTTTGTTCTGGGAATGACTTCTGTGGGAGAGGGTAGAACTCTTGACCGCATTACTGATTTAGCGCTTCGCGAGGCAAAGTACTGTCAGAAGGCAGAAATTTATGAGGCAATGGGAGAATACGAGGAGGCCTGTAAGGTTTATGAAAAGGCAGAAAGGGAATATGGAAAAAACAGTATTTCTCTGTATATTGGTCATTTAAAGCTTCTGTGCAATATGCAGGAAAAGAAGACAACAGATGTGGAGCTTTGGGATTTTGACGTGTTGTATGGTTTATATGCGGAGGCGGAAGAAGTGCCGGACATAGAGAGAGATTATCGGTGGAGACAGCTTACTCAAAGACTTGCTCCGCTGTTGGAACGAAGGGAGGCTGAATAGGGATATGTTTAGAGGGATGTTTTATGGCGGTTTGATTTGCTGCGTTATCTTTTTTCTTTTATCGGTGGTATGCTATATTAGGAATAATGTGGCTCAGGCGATAAGAAATCTGGCAGGAGGCAGAACAAGAAAGGCTTGGCATGGAGGAAAAGAAAGGAAAAAAGAGCGATATAGGGGAAGAACAAAAAGGGGCATAACCCGGCTGTTGATACTCGCTATGCTGTTAGGTATGTCAGTGACCGAAAGGACAGTTGCACAGGAGGAGATGACAGAGTCGGTAGAGGAGTGTTTGGACACGGATGCACAGATGCCGGTAATTGAAATATCCGGTATACAGGAGCAGTATACCGATGAAGAGGGAAAGTATTTCTGTAATCAGACACAGCAGCTATTGGTTTCGGTGGAGGGAGCTGGCTTGGAGGTGGAAAAATGCAGAGTGAGCGTTTTTAGGGATAAAGAGGATGATTCCCTGTGGCGGGATGTGGAGTGGAATGCAGATGAAGAAAATCCGTGCTTGTATCAGACGGAAATATCACTGGTACAGGAGGGGGAATATGAAGTGTCTGTGGAGGCAGAAACCACAGACGGGGTAAAGGAATGGAAGACATGTCGGCTGATTGTGGACAAAACAGCGCCGGAAATTTTTGATATCCGTTATTATGATGTAGATGGACTGGTGGAGAAAAGGTATGGGAATATATACGGAAACAAGATGATTCGTATGGAGTTTGCTGTGGAAGACAGATATTCCGGCGTAATGACTGAATCTGTGTATATTACCACAGATAAGGATACTGTACAACCGGAAGGCACTGAAAATTATCCGGTTCACAGGTCTGAGGGAAACCGATATTATGTGTATATTCCAATGGCTTTGGAGGTATCAGAGTTTGATGATACGATTACTATTTGGGCACAGGATATGCTGGCTAATCAAGGGAGCATAAATGCAGATAGGATTATTTACAGCACCGGAGTTCCGTCAATTAAAATGGCATGTGATAAGGATTTTTCTTTGTGGACCAATGATGATATAACCTTTCACACCACTGTATCGGATTATGCTGCCGGATTGAAGGAGGTGGTCTATACCGTTAATAAAAAGGTGGTCAAGAGGGTGAAATTTGATAGACCGGTGTATACCTACAGCTGGGATGTGACGGCAGCTGAAAGTGCAAAAGAGGTCATTGGCTATACGGTAGAGGTGGAGGCCATTAATAACTGTGGAAGCAGTAACCGCATACACAGACGGGTATATGTTGATAAGGAGAAGCCAAAGGTGAGGCTTTATGGAGTGCAGGAAGGCATGCATTACAATACGGACCAGACCCTGACTGCTGAGGTTAGCGATGTATCCTATGCTGGAACGATAATGGAATATGTCATTAAACGCAGGCAGGGAAGACGGATGGATACGATACCGGTGGCGGGACTTTCTATGGAAACATATAGTGACAGCTATAGCTACAAATTGTCAGAGGAGGGAGAATACAGTGTATATATCCTTGTTACAGACGGTGCGGGAAATCAGGCGGTGTCAGATACGCTGAAATTTGTTATCGATAAGACACCGCCAAAGCTTTCTATTTCCGGTGTGGAGGACGGTTCGATGAACAACTCTGCTGTCACGGTGCGGTTTGTTTGTGAGGAAGCCTATCCGGTTTCTGATAGGATATCGATTAATGTGAAGCGAAGTATAGACGGGCATAGAGAGGAAAAACAGATGGGTGGATTTGTGCCGGATGGAGAAATGAGTTTCCTGCAGCATACTTTTATTCAGGATGGGACTTATGAGGTGACGTTCTCGGCAGTGGATAGGGCGGGAAATCAGGCGGAGAGCAGAACGATCTGTTTTTTCATTGACGGCACACCGCCCAAACTTAGTATTACCGGTACGGCAAACTATCAGCAGTGGAGCAGGGAGGTTACGGTGTCTTTCGGAGTAGAGGAATCCTATTATCGGGAAAATCGAGTAACCATTACCGGAACCCGCAGGGATATAGATGGGAGGGTGACAAGGCTTTCCTTCCCGCAGATGGCGAATATCGGCAAAAACAGCAGTTTATCTCATCTGTTTTCGGAGGAAGGAATATATCATTTGGAAATCCATTCGATAGACGGAGCGGGAAACCGGGCGGATAAGGAGATTCATTTTGCCATTGATCGTACGGCTCCGCAAATTGCTGGGATAGAAGCCTATCAGGGAGGCTATTACCAGCAATTCCGGCTGGCTGACAGGTTGGATGAGATATTTAAAGACTTGACGGTTATTTCCTGTCGTATTTTATTAAACGGGGAAGAGTATAATAGGGCCGAGACCATTACCCAAGAGGGAAAGTATAATTTGTATGTTGAGGCGGAGGATGAGCTTGGATACCGCAGTAGCAAAAGTGTTGAATTCATTATTGACCACACAGCACCAAAGGTGATTTTTAACGGTGTAAAGGATGGGGAAAAGGTATATGAGGGAGGAAGTGTGACATGGGCATTGGCTAATGCCGAGGATAAGATTACCGGGGTCAGAATCAACGGAGTGGAGTATGATTCCGATACAAAAATACTTGACTATTCGGAATATGGGATATATCGTATAGAGATAGACTGCGCCGACAAAGCGGGCAATACTGCTACAAGAACTTTGGATTTTACATATGGCCGGTCAACGCTTGGTACACTGGTGGTTGGAATGATAGGGATATTGGTGGCAATAATCGGAATTAGGATGTTTATCAGGCTTGCTGATTGCAGGAAGGGATAGTGTAAAGTAGATTATGAAAATTTACGAGACGGGAATTGCCCGCATTAAAAATCACTTCGTGATGGCGGGCAAGCAGGCAATCAATTTTGCAGAGCAAAATTGGTTACAAATGAAGGGAGAAGTTAAGATGAGAAGTATGGCAGATATAAAGGCAGTTGTCTTTGATATGGATGGAGTGATTTTTGATTCGGAGAAGCTTTACCGCAAGCATTGGATGATTTCGGGAAAGGAATACGGAATTCCGGAGTCGGAAATGGCAGAACTTTGTAATCAGATTGCCGGTGCCACCAAAGAGAGAAATGAGAAATTGATGAAGTCTCATTTTGGTGAAGAGTTTGATTATATGGCTTTTCGGAAAAGGACGATGGACCGTATGGATGAGGATATCCGGCAAAATGGATTGGAACTCAAACCTGGGGTTTGGGAGCTATTTCGGTTTTTGAAGGAAAGGGGAATTAAGATTGGACTTGCTACGTCTACCCAGAGGGAGCGGGCTGAGAAAAATCTTAACAATGCCGGTATTTTACAGGAGTTTGACTATATTATGTATGGCGGTATTGTGAAAAAGGGTAAACCGGCGCCGGATATTTATCTGGCTGCCTGTCAGGGTCTGGGAGTGAGACCGGAGAATGCTATTGGGGTTGAGGATTCCATCAATGGGGTGAAAGCTTCGGCAGCCGCAGATTTGTATACGGTTATGGTGGTAGATTTAATTGAACCGACAGAGGAAATCCGACCGCTGGCAGATAAGATTTTTGATTCACTGCTTGAGATAATTGATTTGTTAAAAGCATAAATCATAGGTTGAAATCATATACTTCACTATCAAAGGCTTACTATGGTGAGCACAAACAAGGAGTGAGGATATGAGTATCGGAAGGAAATTTAGTATAGTGATAAAGGGACTGATTTTATCTTATGCAGTTACCGGTATACTGCTGGCAGTTCTGGCATTTTTGGTTTATAAGTTTCAACTCACAGAGTCAGTGGCAGATATTGCGATTATTGCAATCTATGTGATTGTCACCTTTATGGGAGCATTTATTATAGGAAAAAAGATAAAGGAACAGAAATTTTTGTGGGGGCTTTTGCTGGGATTCCTATATATCCTGATTATCTCTGCTGTAGCCATGCTTATCGGTGAGGCATTTCAGGTAGTAAGTACTGCAAATTTAACCACTGCAGCGCTGTGTATAGGAGGCGGTCTTCTTGGTGGCATGCTCAGCTAATATTAAGATGGTTGACCTTAGAAAATGCTTATGCTATAATATCTGCTGTATATTATGTAGATGCAAAAGAGTAATGTAAATTATGGAGGAAGAAAGATGAAGCATATTAAGACGTTAACGGATAAGACATTGAAGAGCACAATGGAGAAGGGTGGCTGTGGCGAGTGCCAGACTTCATGCCAGTCTGCTTGCAAGACTTCTTGTACAGTTGGTAATCAGACCTGCGAGAATAAGTAGGAGCTGCTTAGAATATCGGGCTTTTGGGGAATATGCCGTAGAATGGGAGTTTTAGACTCTTGTAAGGAAGGGTAAAGGGGACTGCTTTAGGGGGCTGTCCTCTTTCGTATGTAAGAACCACTCTGAAAATTATGCGGCTTAAGGAGTAATTGTGATACATCAGTATAAAAATAACGGATATAACATTGTGCTGGATGTCTGCAGTGGTGCTGTCCATGTGGTGGATGATTTAGTATATGATGTTATTGCACTGTATGAGAAATTTAATAGAGAAGAGATTGTGGACAAGCTTCCGCAGTATTCAAGGGAAGAGATTATAGAAGCCTGCGAGGAAATTCATGCACTGAAGGAGAGTGGACAGCTTTTTACTGAGGATGTATATCGGGATGCAGTGGTGGATTTTAAGAAGAGAAAGACGGTGGTGAAGGCATTATGCCTGCATATTGCCCATGATTGTAATCTTGCCTGTAAATATTGTTTTGCGGGAGAGGGAGAATATCATGGTGACCGTTCTTTGATGAGCTATGAGGTTGGCAGAAAAGCATTGGATTTTTTGATTGCCAATTCCGGAAACCGGGTTAATCTGGAAGTGGATTTTTTTGGCGGAGAACCGCTGATGAATTTTCAAGTGGTAAAGGATTTGGTTGCTTATGGAAGAAGTCAGGAGGAGAAGCATAACAAAAAGTTTCGTTTTACCCTGACGACAAACGGTGTGCTGCTTACGGATGAGGTGATGGAATTTGCCAACAAGGAAATGGCAAATGTGGTGTTAAGTATTGACGGACGCCGGGAAGTTCATGATCTGATGCGTCCTACTCGTAACGGTAAGGGAAGCTATGACTTGATTATCGATAGATTTAAAAAGATGGCTGAGCTTAGGAATCAGACAAACTATTATGTAAGGGGAACCTTTACACATAATAATCTGGATTTTTCAAAGGATGTGCTGCATCTGGCCGATTTAGGCTTTAAACAGATTTCGGCTGAGCCGGTGGTGGCATCAGAGGAACAGCCATATGCCATCAGAGAAGAGGATTTACCACAGCTGTTTGAGGAATATGATGCTCTTGCCAGAGAGATGGTTTTAAGAGAAAAAGCAGGAAAGGGTTTCAATTTTTTTCATTTTATGATAGATTTAACAGGTGGTCCTTGTCTTTATAAGAGGCTTTCGGGCTGTGGCTCGGGAACAGAGTATCTGGCGGTTACCCCTTGGGGTGATTTGTATCCCTGTCATCAGTTTGTGGGAATGGAGAATTTCCGGCTGGGCAATGTAGATACGGGTATCGAAAATACGGAGCTGGTGGATGAGTTTAAGCTGTGTAATGTATATGCAAAGGATAAATGCAGGGATTGTTTTGCAAGATTTTACTGTAGTGGCGGATGCGCTGCCAATTCCTATAATTTTCATGGTAACATTTTAGATGCTTATGATGTGGGATGTGAGCTGGAACGCCGACGGGTGGAATGTGCAATTATGATAAAAGCTGCTTTGGCAGATGATAGGTGATTGAGAAATTCATCAATATGTACTTTGTTTGTATAATATTTTTTAATTACCTGAAGCAGATATAAAAAGGAGAGTAAAACAATGAAAAAGGCAAAGAGAAACAGTGTGTTGACGATACTGATATTTATCGCAGCACTGGCGCTGGGTACTTACACGACAGTAATCGGTCTTGGCAGTGAAAAGGTTGGTACCGCAAAGAACATTATTCTGGGTTTGGATCTTGCAGGAGGTGTCAGCATCACCTATGAGATTGAGGAAAAGGATGCAACTCAGCAGGAGATTGATGATACAAAGAACCGTTTGCAGCAACGTGCAGATGTGTATTCACCGGATAGTAACGTGTATCAGGAAGGCTCAAATCGTATTAGTATCGAGATTCCGGGCGTGACAGATGCAAACCAGATTTTAGAGGATATGGGTAAGCCGGGGGCATTGGAATTTATTGATGAGGATAACTATGATAAGTATGCTGCCGGTGAAGAATACGAGGTTGTATTAAGCGGTTCAGAGGTTAAAAATGCTAATGCTGCTATTGATAATTCCGGTACGGTGAAGGAATATGTAGTTGAGCTGGCATTTAATGATGAAGGAACCAAGAAGTTTGCAGAGGCTACTAAAAATAATATTGGCAAACATATCTATATTATTTATGACGGTGCGGTTGCTTCGGCGCCTACGGTTCAGACTGCAATTACAGGTGGAAGTGCTGTTATTAACGGTATGGCAGATGGTGAAGAGGCGGAGAAGCTTGCGCAAACGATTCGTATCGGTGCGCTTCCGCTGACACTTAGGGAGCTTCGTTCAAATGTTGTGGGTGCTACTCTGGGACAGGATGCACTGAGCACAACGTTAAAGGCCGGTGCTATCGGTATGGCAGTGGTGGCAGTAATCATGATTGTTGTATACTTACTGCCGGGTGTGATTTCTGTATTTGCATTGTGTGCATATGTAGTGCTGACATTACTTTGCCTGAATGGCTTTAATGCCAGTCTCACTCTTCCGGGTCTTGCCGGTATTGTGTTGACTATCGGTATGGCAGTGGATGCTAATGTTATTATTTTCACCCGTATTAAGGAGGAAATTGGTGCAGGTAATGGAGTAAAAAGTGCCATTGATGCAGGCTTTAACAAGGCATTGTCGGCTATTTTGGACAGTAATATCACGACATTGATTGCAGCGGTTGTATTATATATTATGGGTACAGGTACAATTAAGGGATTTGCTCTTACGCTGGGAATCGGTATTGTGCTTTCCATGTTTACGGCATTGTTCGTGACGAAGAATCTGTTAAAGGCAGTATATACATTAGGTTTAACGAATCCGAAGCTTTATGGTGCAAAGAAGGAAGCAAAGGTAAATGATTATGTTAAGTTCAGCCGTATTGCTTATATCATTTCCTTCGTTGCTATTGTGGCAGGTCTGATTGCTCTTCCAGTGTTTAAGAACAAGGAGGGCTCAGCATTAAATTATACATTGGAGTTTACCGGTGGTACTGCCATGACGGTTGACTTTGAGGAATACTATGATTTGCAGGCGGCAGAGAGTCAGATTCTACCGGTAATTTCAGAGGCTGCCGAGGTATCGGATGCAATGATTCAGGTGCAGAATGTTAAGGATAGTAACGAGATTGTCTTTAAGACAGCGGAGCTTACAGTGGACCAGCGTGATGCAGTGGAGACTGCTCTTCGGGATAAATTTGAGGTTAAGGAATTTGCCATTGAAAATATCAGCTCTACCATTAGTGGAGAAATGCAGAAAAATGCGATTGTTTCTGTTATTATTGCTACATTGCTGATGCTGATTTATATTGCGGTCCGGTTCAGTGATGTCAAGTTTGGTGCCGCTGCCGTTATTGCACTTGTACATGATGTATTGGTTGTGTTTGCTATTTATTCCATCGGAAGGCTTTCCGTGGGTAATACATTTATTGCATGTATGCTGACGATTGTGGGTTATTCCATCAATGCAACGATTATCATATTCGACCGTATCCGTGAAAATCTGATTACCATGCGCAGTAAGGGAGAAGGCTATGCAAATATTGTGAATGCATCGGTTTCCCAAACGTTTACAAGAACAATATATTCATCCTTAACAACCTTTGTCATGGTATTTGTGCTATATATTATGGGAGTGACATCCATTAAGGAGTTTGCGCTCACACTGATGAGCGGTATTGTCTGTGGTGCATATTCTTCCGTATGTATCACCGGACCGTTATGGTATGTGTTAAAAACTAAAATAAGTAAAAACACAAATACTCAGAGTAAGAAGGACTCCGGAAATGGAAAAAAATCCGGGAGTAAGAATGCAAAAACAAAAAATAAGAGTGATGTGTAAATAACGCTATAGGGGCATGGTCAATCACCATGTCCCTATCTTAAAATAGGAGAGACTGTTATGGCGGAACAGAATAACTGGGTAATCCGGGCAAAACGGGCAGATTTTAATGCTCTTGCGGAAAAATTTCAGATTAATCCGGTGGTGGCAAGGATTTTGGTGAATCGGGATATAGACGAGTCAAAGTTTGATATGTTTCTTCATCCGGATTTGAATAAAATGTATGACCCGTTTTTAATGGATGGGATGAATCAGGCAGTACGGGTGATCTGTCATGATATTGAAGAGGGACATACCATCCGTATTGTGTCGGATTATGACGTGGACGGCGTGATGTCGAATTATATATTATATAAGGGTCTGCGGAGAATCGGTGCAGATGTGGATTATGTAATCCCTCACCGGATTAAGGATGGTTATGGTATTAACAGAGATATTATTGAAAAATCCATAGAAGATGGAATTCATACCATCCTAACCTGTGATAATGGAATTGCTGCCAATGATGCGCTGACCGGTGCGAAAGAAGCCGGGCTGACGGTGGTGATTACCGACCATCATCAGGTACCGTTTATCATGGATAATGATAAAAAGCAATATATCCTGCCGCCGGCAGATGCTATTTTGAATCCCAAGCAGGAGAGCTGCCAATATCCCTTCGATGACCTGTGTGGCGCGGGAGTGGCATATAAACTGGTGGAGGCGCTGTATGCCAAAAGGGATATTCCTCACGAGGAAATATATCAGTTTTTGGAATGTGTAGCCATAGCAGTAATCTGCGATGTGGTATCACTGACGGATGAGAACCGCATTTTTGCGGTTCACGGACTGGCACAGTTGAACCACACAAATAATAAAGGCTTGAGGGCATTAATTGCAGCGGCTCAGCTGTCTGATGTAACCATCGGTTCCCACCATGTTGGCTTCCGGCTGGGACCATGTATCAATGCTTCCGGTCGATTAGATAGTGCAACCCTTTCCATGGATTTACTGCTGGAGGAGGACACGGAAACGGCAATAGCCAAGGCACAGACCTTGAGTAGTATAAATGAAGAGCGAAGGGCAATGACGGAGGAAGGACTTAAGCAGGCCAAAGAATATCTGCAAAGTGTACCAGAGATGAAAATTTTTGTGATTTATCTGCCGGATTGCCATGAGAGTCTGGCCGGTATTATTGCCGGAAGAATCCGGGACAGCTATGACCATCCGGCGTTGGTTGTAGTGGATAGTGATACACCGGGTATGTTAAAGGGATCCGGGCGTTCGATAGAGGAGTTTCCGATGTTTGAGGCATTGCAAAAATGCAGTGATTTGCTGACTCAGTTTGGCGGACATGCGATGGCTGCAGGTTTTTCTTTGGATAAGGACAATTTGGAGGCTTTTACTGCCCGGATAAATGAAGTTTGCGAGCTGGAGGAAAATGCATTTATTCCTAAGGTACGCATTGATGTGCCGATGCCGATTTCCTATGTGACAGAGGAATTGATTGCGGAGCTGGAGGAGCTGGCACCATTTGGAAAGGGAAATGAGAAACCACTTTTTGCCCAGAAAAACTTAAATGTACTCTCAGCAAAGATTATGGGCAAGGAGCGCAATGTAGTTAAGGTGACTCTGGAGAATGAAGAGGGCTGGATACAGGAGGGAATTTACTTTGATGCACCGGAGTTTTCGGAAAACATTATTGAGTGGTTTGGGCAGGACGAGTATGACAAAATGCTACACGGCTGGTTAAATAATGTAGTTTTAAATGTAGTATATTATCCAGTTCTCAATGAATTTAATGGGAATAAGAACATTCAGTTGCAGATTAAGAGATATGCAATGGCTACTGTCAGGGAAGTATTGTAATTTCGGGATATATGGGATACACTTAAAGGGAAAGAGGGTGAGAATATGGCAAGGTTAATAAATGGAGACAGGGAGCTTTCTACACCAAAGGATTTTACTCCACCGGCAGAGCTTTACCGTACCTTGATTGAAAAGGTGCTGGAATATCATCCAAATACAGATATTACGATGATTGAGAAGGCGTATGCCATTGCAGATAAGGCCCATGAGGGACAACTGCGCAAATCTGGAGAGCCATATATTATGCACCCGCTTTGTGTTGCCATTATTCTGGCAGAGCTGGAACTGGATAAAGAGACAATCGTTGCAGGTATTCTTCATGATGTCATTGAGGATACAATTATGACAGATAAGGAGATTGAACAGGAGTTTTCATCGGAAATTCTCTTGCTGGTGGACGGTGTTACAAAGCTTACACAGTTGAATTTTTCACAGGATAAGCTGGAACTGCAGGCAGAGAATCTGCGGAAAATGTTTCTTGCCATGGCAAAGGATATCCGTGTTATTTTGATTAAGCTGGCAGACCGGCTGCATAATTTAAGGACATTGCAGTATCAGTCTCCAGCAAAGCAGATAGAAAAAGCAAGGGAGACCATGGATATTTATTCACCTATTGCGCACCGGCTGGGTATCAGTAAGATTAAGGTGGAGTTAGATGACTTGTCCCTGCAGTATTTGGAGCCGGAGAAATTCAAGGCATTGAAGGCAGAGATTGATGAACGTCTTGAAGAGCGGGAGAAGTTTATTGAAACGATTGTCCATGATGTGAAGCAGTGTATTGAGGAGGCTGGTATTGAGGCTGAAATCAGCGGCAGGGTTAAACACTTCTTCAGTATTTATAAGAAGATGATTAATCAGAACAAAACACTTGACCAGATTTATGATATATTTGCAGTTCGAATTATTGTGGATAGTGTCCGGGATTGCTATGGGGCATTGGGAATCATTCATGAAAAATATACGCCGATTCCGGGGCGGTTTAAGGACTATATCGCCATGCCGAAATCCAATATGTACCAGTCTTTGCACACGACGCTAATCAGCAAGAGTGGGCAGCCCTTTGAGATTCAGATCCGCACCTATGATATGCATAAGACGGCGGAATATGGTATTGCTGCTCATTGGAAATATAAAGAAAATCTGACGGGAACTGCCAGAGATAAAGAGGAAGAAAAGCTTACCTGGTTAAGACAGATTTTGGAATGGCAGCGAGATACAAAGGACAACAAGGAATTCATGAGTGCAGTAAAGACAGACCTTGACTTGTTTGCAGAGCAGGTGTACTGCTTTACACCCAATGGTGATGTGAAGAATCTTCCGGCAGGGTCTACCCCTATTGATTTTGCCTACAGTATTCATTCGGCAGTGGGAAATATGATGGTAGGTGCCAGAGTAAATGACCGGCAGGTACCTTTAACCTATGAGCTGCAAAATGGTGACCGGGTAGAAATTGTTACCTCAAATAATTCTACCGGTCCAAGCAGGGATTGGCTTTCCATTGTTAAATCCGCCCAGGCACGCAGCAAGATTAATCAGTGGTTTAAGCATGAGTTTAAAGAGAATAATATCGGTAGAGGGAAGGAACTGCTTTCCGGCTATTGCAAGTCAAAGGGATATAATTTTTCTGATTACTCCAAGCCGGAGTTGTTGAAGGCAGTTATGACCAAATATAATTTTCAGGATTGGGATTCTGTACTGGCGGCAATTGGGCATGGCGCTTTAAAAGAGGGCCAGGTCATGAATAAGCTGATAGAGGTTTACAACAAAGAGGAAAAAACGACTGTGTCGGATGCCGAGCTTATAGAGCAGATTAATCACAGTGCGGATCTTCACCGGAGCAGCAAATATAAAGGTGGTATTACCGTTAAGGGTGTAGACGATGTGGCAGTCTATTTTTCTAAGTGCTGTTCACCGGTTCCGGGAGATGAGGTTGTGGGATTTGTGACCAGAGGAAGAGGAATTTCCATCCACCGTACGGATTGTGTTAATGTGATGCGGATGGGGGATATGGACCGCACCCGCCTAATTGAAGCGGAATGGCAGACCGGTGCCGGAGAGGATGATAGAATCACCTATTCTTCAGAGCTTCGGATTTATGCGACAGACCGCACAGGGATGCTGTTTGATGTCTCTAAGGTGTTTACCGAGGCGAACATTAATGTTACCGCAGTGAACACGAAGAGTAATAATAAGAATGAAAAGGCGACCCTTACGGTGACATTTGATATCAAGACGGTGGACCAGCTCAATCAGGTTATTGCGAAGCTGCGGATGGTGCCAGGGGTATTGGATGTGGAAAGAAGTGTTGGATGATTGAAGAATTTTGAGAAAGGAAAGGTGGCTGTATGGCGGCTTTGGAGATATTTCAGAAGACTTTGGGAGATATGGGAACCAATTGTTATATTTTGGTGAACCATGATATTGGTGAGTGTATCGTATTTGACCCGGCGGCAGAGGCGGAAGTGTTAAAGGAGATTTTTTCTACACCGGGGTTTCAGCTAAAGGCTATTTTTTTGACTCATGGGCATTATGACCATATTGGAGCAGTGAAAGAATTAAAGGATGCCTTTCATGTGCCGTTATATGCGTCAAAAGAAGAAAATGATAAGGTGCTGGGAAAGCTGGATGTAAACCTTTCTTCCATGTTTGGATTTCCTATGACTCTTAAGGCGGATGAGGAGCTGAGCGATGGTCAGAAAGTGGAGATTATCGGAACTACGCTTACCTGCATTCTTACACCGGGACATACAGCAGGAGGGATGTGCTATTATAATGAAGAACTGGGGTCATTGATTGCAGGGGATACTCTCTTTTGCAATAGCGTGGGAAGAACAGATTTTCCTACAGGCAGTGCCAGTACATTAATCCGTTCTATACGGGAAAAGCTGTTTACACTACCGGAGGATACGAAAGTTTTTCCTGGTCATATGAACAGTACAACTATTGCATGGGAAAAAGAGAATAATATGATTTGTGGCGGAGCATAGAAATAAGTTGTATAGGTAATTGCGAAGTTTTGTTTTCATTACCGTTCGTTGTACAATATAGACAAATCAAAAATCCATGGAAAAAGGGAAGCAGGGATGATATATTTAAAGCAGAATGCGGTAATTTATAATAACGACATCAGAGCAATGCTGCAGGCTTTTTTTGACAATGAAAAGATAGTGGATAGACAGGAGGGAACCAGGCTGTCACTGACTGTGGCTTATACCATGGATACAGATGTGGAGACACAGGTTGGCAGTGGTGGTTATGTCGTGTACACTCTTGAGGATGGGGACGGTTATCATAAAAGTAGTACAGTGACGGTGGATTTTCTCAATAAGCAGCTTGCTAGAAATCCGCTGAAGGCGGCATTGTACCGACTGCTATCCGAGTATACCGGTAAAGAGCTTCCTTGGGGAAGCATGACCGGCGTACGGCCTACAAAGATAGCCACCGGAATGCTGGAACAGGGTGAGACAGAGGAGCAGATACATAAGGTATATACAGACGTTTATCTTGCCCAAGGACAAAAGGCAGACATTTGTATTGAGGTTGCAAAGCGGGAGCAGGAAATATTTAAAGATTTTACATACGAGGAAGAATATTGTCTTTATGTGGGGATTCCATTTTGCCCTACCAGATGCCTGTATTGTTCCTTTACCTCTTATCCTATAGCAGCCTATCAGGACAGAACAGAAGATTATCTGCAGGCACTGTACAGGGAGCTGGAGTTTGTGGCGGGCTCCGAGGCATACCGAAATAAAAAGCTATCCGCAGTTTATATCGGTGGCGGAACTCCGAGTGCGTTGACGGCAGGGCAGCTTGCTGCACTGATTACCAGAATTAAGAAGAGCTTTGATATGCGATATGTGAAGGAATTTTGCGTAGAGTGCGGAAGACCAGACAGTATTACAGAGGATAAGCTGCAGACATTGCGAAGCCTGGGTGTGGAACGAATCAGTATCAACCCACAGACGATGTCGGATGAAACGCTTAAGCTGATTGGGAGAGCCCATACCGTTGCCCAGACTGTGGAGGCATTTGCGCTTGCCAGAGAGGTTGGGTTTACCAATATCAATATGGATATGATTTTGGGGCTTCCAGGAGAGGATATAAAGAATGTGCAGCATACCCTCTTGGAGATCAGCAGACTGATGCCTGACAGCTTGACAGTGCATTCCCTCGCCATTAAGCGGGCTGCAAACCTGAATATAGAAATGGAGCGGTATCATAGCCTGATAAAGGGAAGTACCAATGAAATGCTGATGGCAGCAGACGAATGTGCGAGGCAGCTGGGGATGAATCCCTATTATCTGTACCGCCAGAAGAATATTCCGGGAAAGCTTGAAAATATCGGTTATGCGGTACCGGGAAAAGAGTGCATTTACAATATACTGATTATGGAAGAAAAAATGGACATTCTTGCTGTGGGGGCAGGTGCTTCCTCAAAGTTTGTGTTTCGCAGTGAGAATCGGATTGAACGAGTGGAAAATGTTAAAAATGTGGATGATTATATCCGGCGTGTAGATGAGATGATAGAGAGGAAACGGAGGATGTTTGTATGATACAGTTAGACAGAAGTGATGTAGATGTTGATGAAATATCCTACTATTTAAACGAGGATTTGCGGACGGAAATAGCTCATGGTATAGAGGTAAGCAGGCTGGCAGGCAGACTGGCCAGAGAGTTGAAGTTAAATCCGGCATTCTGCCATGATATTGAGGTAGCAGGTATGCTGCATGACATCGGGAAGCTACGGGCAAGCACCTACTTGTATGGCGGTGATGATGACACGTTGAATGTGGAAAAGATGCGGTATGTGCGTCTTCATTCAGGATTGGGGTATGAAGTGGTGAAAAATGAGGGCTATTCAGAGAGGGTATGCGAGATGATTTTGCACCACCATGAAAACTATGACGGCACCGGATATCCTGACAATCTGGTTGGAGAGGAGATTCCGTTGGGAGCAAGAATATTGAGGGTGTGTGATGTGTTTGTGGCACTGACCTCTGACCGACCATATCGAAAGGCCTTTGACAGCAAAACTGCAGTAGAGCTGTTGATAGAGGAGGTAAGACATTTTGATATGAAGGTTTTTCTGCCGTTTCAAAGTATTGTACATGAGGAGATTGTACAGCATGGGATGAACGAGCAGCAGGAGGAACATAAACTGGTATATTAAGAGTTTTGCCAGGAAAGCATTTTAACATAAGAGCTACAGATCGCTGATGCTGTAGCAGAAAGAAAGGAATGGAAAATGGGTAAACAATTAAGCATGAAGAAAAAGCCGGTTACCGGTATGAAGGATATATTGCCAAGGGAAATGGAAATTCGGGACTATGTAATTGGTCAGATTAAGGAGGTATATAAAACCTTTGGATTTTCTAATATGGAGACTCCCTGTGTGGAGCATATACAGAATTTGTCCTCCAGTCAGGGCGGAGAAAATGAAAAGCTGATCTTCAAAATTTTAAAGCGCGGTGAGAAATTGAGACTTGCAGAGGCAAAAGAGGAATTGGATTTGGTGGACGGAGGTCTGCGTTATGACCTTACTCTGCCCCTTTCCCGGTATTACGCCAATAATGCCAACGATTTGCCGAGTCCGTTTAAGGCGTTGCAGATGGGAAATGTATGGAGAGCGGACCACCCACAGAGAGGGCGCTACCGTCAGTTTATGCAGTGTGATATCGATATTTTAGGAGAGCCGACTATCCTTGCGGAGATTGAGTTGATCAATGCAACAACAACCCTGCTAGGGAGAATTGGATTTGAAAAATTTACTATCCGTCTCAATAACCGAAAGCTGTTAAAAGCAATGGCTGCCTATAGTGGATTTGAGGAAAAGGACTACGACAGTGTATTTATTACATTAGATAAGATGGATAAGATTGGGCTGGACGGTGTATCCAAAGAGCTTGTAGAGCAGGGCTATTCAAAGGAGAATGTGGACACATACCTTAAACTGTTTGAGGAAACGGAATCAGATATTCAGGGAGTACGTTTTTTGAAGGACACACTGGGTGAGAGTCTGGAGAGTGGTGTGGCTGAGGATTTAGAGATGATTCTGGAGGCGGTAAATGCCACAAAGGCGGCAGACTTTAAGATAGTATTTGACCCGACTCTGGTAAGGGGAATGTCCTATTACACCGGACCAATTTTTGAAATTTCCATGGATGAGTTTGGCGGTTCCGTGGGCGGAGGTGGCCGGTATGATGAGATGATTGGCAGATTTACCGGACAGAATACACCGGCGTGCGGTTTTTCTATCGGTTTTGAACGTATTGTTATGCTGCTGTTGGAACGGGATTATCAGGTGCCGGTTAAATCAGAGAAAACGGCTTATTTAGTAGAGAAAAACATGCCACAGGACAAGCTGCTCACTATTTTGCAAAAAGCAAATGAACAGAGAAAGAGCGGGGTACAGATTAACATAGCCATAATGAAGAAGAACAAAAAGTTTCAAAAGGAGCAGATGGAGAAAGAGGGATATACTGCATTTGAGGAATTTTTTGTGGATAGGATGTAGAATAAAGTTGTTTAATTATTAGATTAACGGGAATATTATATTTATGACAACAATGAGGAGTTTATAAGAGACTTTTCTAAATTTGTATATAATATTAGATTGACAAACTTCGTACTATGATATACAATTAATAAAAATTATATTTGGAGAAAATTTAATGGCAGATTTATTCGATGGAAGAGATATGGCAGGGATAAAAGCTTCTGTTCTTGCAGAAGAACAAGACAAAGGGCTGACCGACAGACCGGTTACTAAAATGCAGAAGGTTACAGCAATCGTGGTAATTATTTTTTTGATTGCTATATTAGTGGGTATATATGCTGTAGCTTTTTCGTTACATTGATTGGAGGAAGATAAATGGAAAATCAAGAAACTATTAAATTGTCAGAGGGAATAGATGTTGTTAGTAATGTAACGGAAGATGAGGGAATACAAGTAAAAGCATCAACTTATACAATTACATGGCAGGGGCAATCCAGTCCATCTTGTTCAGCGGCTATTTCTTATTCAAATTTTAATAGCAATAAAAAGTTATATGTTTCTGCTGTTGTAAAAGGAGCGCCGGTTGGAGGAAATAAAGTAAATGCAAAAATAACTGTGACTCCCACGAATTATAAGTTAAAGTCAGGAGAACCTAATGTTCCTCTTGATGTATATGACGTAAATTTAGGAACATATCTTACTTTGAATGTAACTCCAGATTCATCATATAATGGAAAGACAGTAAAGGCTACCGTTTCGATAAGTAGTTCGGTAAGCGGGAATCACCCTACTGCAACAGGGCAGATTGCTCAATAGTATCATAAGTAAAAAATGGCGAAAGAGGAAATCTGCGGGAGCAGCATCATAAACAGGACAGCAATACCAACAATCATATAAAGTCCATTTATAATCAGACAGATTTTCATAAGGTTATTCTGTACCATGGCTTTGATGTAGGATGTAATCGTGAAAATGCCGCTGAATATCATAAATACTGCATAGCAGGAAATCATTATCTCAGCTACAGGCGATTCCAATGCCCATGCATTTTCCCTTAGCGGAAGAATTGTCCATGGAATAAAACACATGATGGTACTGACTGCGGTTAATATCTTATTTTTCATTTTATACATCTCCTTTCATTTTTGTGTCGAAATTAGGCGTTTGCGAAACTCTCTATTTCCAAAATCCAGTTGTGCAATATAGACAATATCATAAGCAAGGTGCTTTGGAGCCGCCGGTGC
>CAMWYM010000045.1 GCA_947178475.1 uncultured Clostridium sp.
CATTGCTTTCCCTTTCTCACTCCCGGCTTATTTCCAACCATCGTACATGCCTTTTTCTCATATGATTTAATAAAAGTAGATTTACCCACATTGGCAATGCCTACTATCATTGCCCGGATTGGTCTGTTTATAATGCCGCGTTTCCTATCCCTCTCCGTCTTTTCCCTGCAGATTTCCTGAATTTTGGCAGTAATGGATTTCATTCCCTGTCCAGATTTGGCATTGATCGTCACCACAGTAATTCCTTTTTCTTTAAAATAAAGCTCCCATTGTGCGTTGACCTCCTCATCAGCCAAATCACATTTATTGAGCAGAACCAACCGGAATTTATTGTTTGCCAGCGAATCAATATCCGGATTACGACTGGCAAGAGGTATGCGGGCATCTAGCAGCTCCACAACAATATCAATTAATTTGATATTGTCCTGCATCATTCGTTTTGCTTTCGTCATATGACCGGGATACCACTGAATATTCATAACCCTCTCCTCTCACTTTACAACGCCAAACTCATTTTTAGGGGAAATGCGAAAAAAAACCCTGCCGCTAATTTCCTTCGCAGATATGTTACCGATATTGACATATCGGGAATCCTCACTGTTATTACAGTTATCCCCCATGACAAAATATTCTCCTTCGCCTAGGGAAACCTCCTCTATCGCCAAACCCTCTGTCATAATTAAATCCTCAAAGGGCAAATCTGTAAGTGCACTGCCATTAATAAAAACATGCCCATTTTTTATCTGTATCTTTTCTCCCGGCAAACCGATAATTCGCTTGATATTAAAGTATCCGTCAGTCTCCTCCTTCAGTTTGAAGGCAATAATGTCATATCGCTCCGGACTGCTGAAGGTATAAGCACTTTTATTGAGCAACACAACATCCTGATTGTCAAGTGCCGGATTCATGCTCCGCCCAATCACCGTTACCGACTGTACCCCGAAGGTCACAATACTATATGCAAGAATAATCACAATTAATATGGAAATTGCCCATTGACCAACCTCGGACAAAAAATCCTTTACATCAAATTCTTTTCGGTCATAGCTGCTCCGGTATCTTCTCCGACGTCTCATGTGTCCTCCTTTATCCTATCAGCATCCTGAAAAAATGTATTCCCTAACCAAATATACATAGTAGTAAAGGCTAGAGTAAGTCAAATTACTCCAGCCCCTTCATTCCAAAGATTATTTTACTAATTCTTTTACCTTTGCTGCCTTTCCTACTCTGTCACGCAGATAGTATAATTTGGCACGTCTGACCTTACCACGTCTGACAACCTCAATCTTCTCTACAATCGGAGAATGCAGCGGCCATGTCTTTTCTACGCCGACACCATTTGAATTCTTGCGAACAGTAAAGGTCTCACGGTTACTTCCTCCCTGACGCTTAATCACAATACCCTCAAACACCTGAATTCTCTCTCTGTTTCCCTCTTTTACCTTAGCGGAAACCTTAACTGTATCTCCCACATTAAATTCAGGAACCTCAGCCTTCATCTGGGCAGCTTCAATGTTTTTAATAATATCGTTCATCACGAACCTCCTTAGAATATAAAACGTTCTTGCAGGATATTTTACTACTTAGTGTAACCTGCAGAGGACCATCTCATGATTATGTGACATTGCTCTTCGCAAATTCACAACTCATTTAATGTAACATACCTTATACAAAAAAGCAAGTAAAATATATGATTTATTTAAAAATTTAACGGTATCACGGCATTAGCACAATTTAAAATACAATCTCCTGCTTTTTTCGCTTGATTTCCTCTAACTCCCGCTTATTTTGTTCTATCATGTCAAGCAATTCCTTTCGCTTATTGCGGACCGGAACCATATCATTACAAAAGGCATACTCCGCCACCAGCTTACTGTCATTCTCTACCAGATAGAGCAATATTGGTCTCATACATTTCCACTCAAAATAAAATACATAATTAATACTAACGATAATACAAATTATACTGGTGAGCGCAGACAACCACCCGGTAAATGCACTTTGTACAATAGCCATAAGTACATAAACAATTACAGCAATAAGAAGCTGAGTCTTGATAGTCTGAATATTATCATCTATCTCCACGATTTCCTTATTGACCTTTTCCACCCTTGCCTCCAGCTCCAGCAGCCTGCTTTGGATATATCTCTCCTCACTGCAGTAATACTCATGGAGCATCATCGCATCCTGACTTCCCACACTCTCAGCTCTCAGAGAAAATCCACCAGTATTTTCCGCATTTTTCTCCTCTCCCTCTGAAGAAGTCTGTTCGCGCTCCGCCATCTCTGCTGCGGCGCTCTGTTCCTCCATAAGCCGCTTCTGTTCCTCCGTAAGCGCCAAAAGCTGCTTGTCCAGTGCAGCAATTTTTCCCTCCAGCAGCTCTATTTTTTGTTTTGAGCGTATCTCGTCATTTTGAAAGGTATTAATGTCATGCTTTGCCGCAAAGCGCATGGCTCTCTCGTCATTGACACTAAGCCTCAGCAGCGTCAGCATATGAATCTCCATGATAATAAACTTAACATCGGCATAACCTCCAAAAACCAAGCCAAGTGCTGCAAAAATCAAGGCTGCATTACCTCTGGCATATCCAGAGTCTATAAAAGCCATTGCCAACATCATAAATGAACTCACTACTACTATGCTTAAAAAAATTACTACCGGCAAATGTGCGAGAAAACGTTCCCTAATAAGCTCTTTTCTCTGGGGAATATATCGCTGATGAAACTTTTCTGAATCCAACTCCAATTCCAGACGTTCCCTTTCTCCCTTACAGGAATATATTTTCTCTGCAATTTCTAACAGCTTCGGTTTTTCATAACCAAATCCGCCCATTTCCATACAATCACCTCATTCTCCAACCTCTACAGCAATTTTAATCCTGTCCCTTTTCCGGTTCCTCTGCAAGCAAATCCGGTCTTCTCTCTCTTGTCCTCTTTATGGACTGCTCTCTCCTCCATGTTTCAATCCGCTGATGATGACCGCTCAACAATACATCCGGCACATTTTTTTCCATAAACTGTTCCGGTCTGGTATACTGCGGATACTCCAGCAGATTGTCATAAAAGGTTTCAAATTCTGCACTGGCATTATTGCTCAGCACTCCCGGTACAAGCCTGGAAACCGCATCTACTACTACCATAGCAGGCAGTTCTCCACCTGTCAACACATAATCTCCAATGGACAGATTGTCTGTCACAATCATTTCCAGTACCCGTTCATCAATTCCCTCATAATGACCGCATAACAGTATCAAATCCTCCTCCTTGGCCAGTTCTCGGGCTATAGACTGGTTAAACACTCTGCCCTGAGGAGTCATATAAACCACTCTGGGTCGACTCCTATCAGTTTCCTCCCCAGATAAATCCCGCTCCTCCGTTTCCGGCAGTCTTCCTCCATGTTCACTCTTTTTGCGTTGTAAAATTTCAGACACCACATGCTGCCATGTTCGATAAACCGGCCCCGGTTGCATAACCATACCTGCACCGCCTCCATAGGGATAATCATCCACCTGACCATGCTTATTGTCAGCAAAATCCCGTATATTAACAGCCTCCACAGATATATATCCGTTTTTTATCCCCCGTCCAATAACGGAGGTATTAAGTCCCTCTGTCACCATCTCCGGAAATAATGTCATTATATGAAAATGCATAAGGTATATCCTCCGTCTATTCTTCCATTCCCTTCATCAACCGCACAGTAAGTCTTCCTACCTTTATATCCACATCCAAAATGCAGTCCTTAATGGCCGGCAGCAGCCATTCCTCACCTGCATCACCGCTTACCACATAGACATCATTTGCGCCGGTAGAAATAATCTCAGTAAGGCGGCCCAGCAGACTGCCATCCTCTCTGACAACCTCTGCACCGATTAAATCCGCCATAAAATATTCATCCTGTTCCAGTCTTACCGCATGCTCTCTGTCAACAAAAAGCTTACATTTTTTATATTTTTCAACATCATTGATATTCTCTATTCCTTCAAATCGCAAAATTATCATATTCTTAAAAAAACGGCAGCCATCTGCCTTAACCGGAAGCATTTTTCCTTCGTACTCAATATAGCACTCCTTTAGCTTTTTAAACCGGTTATTGTCATCAGTAGTGGGGAATACTTTGACCTCCCCTTTTATTCCATGCGTAGATGTAATCACACCAATCTGCAACAAATTTTCTTCCATTGCCTTATCAATCTCCTCTAAAAAACATATAAACCACAGACTTTATCGTTAAAATCTGTGGTTTACCTTTCGGGCATTCAAATATTATTTGATATCCACAACTACCTTTTTATCACCCTTTGAAGCAGCTGCTTTCACAACTGTACGGATAGACTTTGCAATTCTACCCTGCTTACCGATTACTTTACCCATATCATCCTGGGCAACCTTAAGCTCAACATATACGACATCATCTTTTGAGGTCTCAACGACCTCAACCTCATCAGGGTGATCAACCAGGGACTTTGCTATTACTTCTACTAATTCCTTCATTACGAATAACCTCCAAGTCCTACTTCTCAATTCCTGCCTGCTTTAAAAGACGGGCAACAGTATCTGTCGGCTGAGCACCGTTAGCTAACCATCTCTTTGCTGCTTCCGCATCGATTTTAACTACACTCGGCTCCTGATTAGGATCATAAGTACCAATCTCCTCAATAAATCTGCCGTCTCTTGGAGAGCGTGCATCTGCTACTATCACTCTATAAAAAGGATGTCTCTTATATCCCATTCTCTTTAATCTCATCTTTACTGCCACTGTATTCTCACCTCCTTTATATCCTGTACAAAAGTACTGCTGATTATTTATATGTCCAAACCTTGCGGTTTTTACATCCCGTTCATTTCCATGCTAGAATCCAAAAGGCATCCTGAAACGCTTATTGCGTTTTCCACCAAACATACCGGACATCTGCTTCATCATTTTCTTCATCTGCTCAAACTGTTTAATCAGACGATTCACTTCGCTGATATCTACCCCTGCCCCTGCAGCAATTCTCTTCTTGCGGCTGGGATTGATAATAGCCGGATTTGCCCTCTCCTCCTTTGTCATGGAGAGTACAATCGCCTTGGGTCGGTTTATCTGTTTATCATCTATCTCAACATTCTTAAGCTGACTACCCATTCCCGGAAGCATCGAAAGCATATCCTGCATACCACCCATTTTTTCCATTTGGTCCAGACTGTCCAGGAAATCATTGAAGTCAAAGGATGCCTTTTTCATTTTCTGCTCCATTTCCTTTGCCTTCTCTTCATCAATGGCATTCTGTGCTTTCTCAATCAGAGATTCCACATCACCCATACCCAATATACGGCTGGCCATACGGTCCGGATAAAACTGCTCTAAGTCCGAAAGCTTTTCACCCATACCGGCATAAAAAATCGGCTTTCCGGTAACAGCCTTAATCGAAAGAGCAGCACCACCACGGGTATCTCCGTCCAGCTTAGTTAAGATGACCCCGTCAATGCCTATCTGCTCGTCAAAATTGACCGCCACATTCACTGCGTCCTGTCCGGTCATAGCATCTACTGTCAAAATAGAATAAGTCACGGATACATTTTCCTTAATCCGCTTAAGCTCCTCCATCATTGCTTCATCAATATGAAGGCGTCCTGCCGTATCCAGAAATACAATCTGTATATTGTTCTTCGCCGCATGCTCAACTGCCGCCTTAGCTATATCCACTGGCGAATTCTGGTCACCCATAGTGAACACCGGAACTCCCTGCTTCTCACCGTTAATCTCCAACTGCTTAATTGCCGCCGGCCGATACACATCACAGGCCGTCAATAAGCATTTTTTCCCTTTTTCCTTATACTTGCCTGCCAGCTTGGCAACAGTCGTCGTCTTACCGGCACCCTGCAGACCACACATCATAATCACGGTCACCTCATTAGATGGCAACAGCTTAATTTCAGTGGTCTCTGAGCCCATCAGTTTATCCATCTCTTCCTTGACAATCTTAATCACCATCTGTCCGGGATTCAGTCCCTTTAACACGTCTTCACCCACAGCACGCTCGCTGACCGCATTAATAAACTGCTTTACTACTCTGAAATTAACATCAGCCTCTAAAAGTGCACGCTTTACTTCCTTCATGGCCTCCTTTACATCAGCCTCTGTCAAAGCCCCTTTACTTCGAAGCTTTTTAAATGCGTTCTGTAATTTATCGGATAAACTCTCGAATGCCATACAAATCCTCCCATTGCACCATCTGCCATACATGCTGATTGGTTCAACTGCTATATACTATAAATCCTCTTCAATAGCTCTCATATATTGCCCTTGAAATCTCCTCAATCTCACTGATTCTCTCCAAAAGCTCCTCTCTGTCGGTAAGCTCCTTCAGCCTAGCAGCCAAATCATGAATCCGGCTGACTCTGTTCTTTGTATTTAAAAATTTCTCTACCAGTAAAAGTTTGCTCTCATAGTCCTCCAAAATCTTGTCACAACGCTTCACCAAGTCAAACACGCCCTGTCTGCTGATTCCCTCAGCCCTTGCGACCTCAGAATAGGATAGATCATTCAGTACAATATCGGAATAAATGGATTTTTGATGCTCTGTCAAAAGCTCTCCATAAAAATCATACAATAATGCCTGCCTGACCATTTTTTCCATGTACTCACACCTTTTCAAAGCCACACTCTCATCAGATATCAGCGTGTAAAGTATTTTCTCTTTACACCAACAAAAGCTAGTATATACAAAAAAAGATATGTTGTCAACCTTTTTTTCTTGACAACATATCTTTCTTAAAGCTTAATTACTTATTCTCCGAAAAACCGGTAAAAATCATCAAAAAAGTCATCCGGATACTGCTGCTGTGGATAATCATTCCAATTCCCATTATTATCCTCTGTAGTATTCTCATTCTCTGAACTGCCCGGCATATCCTTTTTGGCTCCCAGCTTAACAGTTATCGTAACCTCCTCATACTCGCCCTTTTCGTCGTTACGCTGTACCACCATCTCAATTTCCTGACCAGCCTTTTTATTGGAAAGGAGCTGCTGCAGCGTCTCCATTGAGCTGACATCACGGTCCGCAAATTTGGTAATAATATCACCAGCCTTTAATCCACACTCATCTGCCGGTGACCCCTCGACAATTTTCACTACATATACACCCTTCGGCATATTGAGCCCCTGTACATCCTCGTCAGTAGTAGCCTTACCCTGAATACCAAGATAACCCTGCTCTCTCTCAGCAATCACCTCCTGATTCATCAAATCATTGATAATCGGGATAGCAGAGGAAATCGGAATGGCATATCCCATACCCTCTACCTTACTGTCCACAAATTTAACCGTATTAATACCGATAACCTCACCCTTTGCATTTAACAGGGCACCACCACTGTTACCCGGATTAATCGTCGCATCGGTCTGCAGCATTCTCATGGTTTTATCCTCTAAGTCTACCTCACGGTCCACTGCACTGATATATCCTACCGTCACAGACTGTCCATATCCAAGTGCATTGCCAATGGCAATAGCAGACTCGCCAACCCTTAAGGTATCAGAGGAACCAAGCGCTGCCACCTTAATCTTTTCTAAGGTCACCTCTTCCATATCCTTGGCCTGCACCTCCAACACTGCCAAATCTGCCGCTGCATCTGCACCCTTAACTGTCGCTGCCACCGCAGTTTCATCACAAAAGGCCACTGTAATCTCCTTGGCACCGTCAATAACATGGTTGTTGGTCACGATTAATATCTTGTCATCCTCCTGCCCGATAATAATTCCCGAACCCGAACCGGTCACCTCCTGTTCATAGGACTGGAACCATGAACGAACCGTTTGTACTGAGGTATTCGTAATGGACACAATTGACGGCATTACATTCTCCGCCACATCTGCCACGCTTTCGTTCCGATAACTGTCATTTTCCTGATCGATAGGGTCTTTAGCCGTCACTGTTGCTATCTGGGTGGTATTGCGACCAATTCCAAGGACCTTATTCCCAACTGCGTTAACGCCTACCATCACTATACCGGCAATCAGACCAAATGCTGCTGCCGAAGCAATAAAGCCAGCTACCTTCCTGCCCTTTCCAGCAGGTTTCCTTGCTTTTTTCACCTTTTTGCTTCTCTTTTTCTTAGGCTCCTTTTCCGTAAAATTACTCTCTGCATACGTTCCCTGTCCATTAACACTGTCCTGGCTGTATGGATTGTCCCCTTGATTATACACATTCTGAGCCTGCGCATTTCCCGAGGTCATCGTATCATCCTCAGATATCCTTCTTCCGGATACATCTTCCCTGCTATATGGACTTTCATTTCTTCCATAATGATACATAGAACCGGATTCCTGATTCATATTATTGTTGTCGTTTTCCATAACCAAAACCTGCCTTTCTCACTTTACTCAAGCTTTAGATAACTCTTATGGCTATCCTATGCTTCATATCCTATCAAGGTTTTGTGACTAAAATGTGACAGCAATGTTTTTAATTTGTGATTCTTATAACACAATTTCATGCCTGTCTAATATTCCTCCTCAATCACCTGAAAATCAAGATAATCAAAATCTATATCCTCGATAAAGCTATCCCTCGTAAATCGGGTTCGGGCATGTCTGATAAACTCTTCTTTATTCTTTTCCAGCCAGATTGGCTTTGCCAAATCAAATTCATAGCAAATTTCATCCAATGCCTGATATACCTTTTTGGTACGTGAAAGCTTATAATCCTCAATCTCTACCACCATATCTCTTAGCAATCTGTTATTTTTAATTAGTTTTCCCCAAATTCTAAACATATTATTTCTCCATTTCTATAACTGTTCAAACCATCTATCCAAAATCCCAAAAAGAAAGAGGAACCAAAGCATAGTTCCCCTTTTCCAGCTTATTATGGGTTAAATTTTCTCGCCCCAGTCATCACTGTATTCATCATTTTGTGTTGAAAGATTTTCATCTGCCCCGATGGAATTTTACTCAGCTTCTTCTCTTGCCACAGACAGCATCAGCTTAATACGGTTTTCCTGATTTACCTTTGTTGCTCCCGGGTCATAATCAATCGGTACAATATTAGCCTGCGGATAGATTTCCTTCACCTTGCGAATCATACCTTTTCCCACAATATGATTCGGCAGGCAGCCAAAGGGCTGAGCACAGATAATATTTCCAAAACCACACTGACAAAGCTCCAGCATTTCTGCCGTCAGCAGCCATCCCTCACCCATCTTGTTTCCCAATCCGACGACACCATTGATCAACTCTTTAATATGGGCATACTTTGACGGCGGCATAAAATCACTGTACTTTGACACCGATTCATATAATAAGTTCTCCAGCATTTCACAATATTTCATCAACGCCTGCACAACCTTTTTCTTTGCCGCATTACCACCATAGAGATTAATATCCTCAATCCGGTTATCAACCTTAAACATCATAAATCCCATGACTCCCGGAACCATAACCTCACAGTCCTGTTCTACAAGAAAATTCTCTAGATCATTATTGGCCATAGAGGAATATTTAACATATATCTCACCGACAATACCAACCTTTGTCTTCTTTACTTTATTGACCGGAATTGCGGCAAAATCCTCCACAATAGCCCTCATGTTTCTCTCCAGTCCCTTTGGAGTATAGCCTTTCCTCTGTCTAAACTGATTAGACAGCTCCTTTACCCACTTCGCAATCAATTCATCGGCATCTCCGGGATTCACTTCATAGGAGCGTACCTGATTTTTCAGAAGCATAAACAAATCCCCATAGGTTAGTCCAATCAATCCTTGATATATCATTTCCAAGGTAAGCTTAAATCCACTGTTACTCTCTAACCCGGATATGTTCAGCGAAATCACCGGCACCTGCCCTAATCCCGCCTTCTGAAGTGCCTTCCTGAGCAGATGAATATAATTGGAAGCCCGACAACCTCCTCCAGTCTGCGTAATCATTAATGCTACCTTATTGACATCATATTTGCCGCTTTGCAGGGCACTGATCATCTGCCCGATTACCAGCAGTGCCGGATAGCAGGTATCATTGTGAACATATTTTAATCCGGTATCCACTACTCTCCGACCGGTATTTTTCAGCAAACCAACCCGGTAGCCCTGCTGTGTAAAAATATTGCGCAGCAGCTTAAAATGTACCGGCAGCATATCCGGAATCAGAATTGTGTAATCCTTTTTCATTTCTTTCGTAAATTCCACACGTTCCGCCGCGTCAACAACACATGCCGTACCCACTGCCGCAGGCTGCTCATTCCTCTCACTCATGCCCTACTTTTCTCCTTTCTGTCCGGTTGCTGCAAACAAACTCCTTAAGCGAATCTTTACTGCTCCAAGATTGGTAATCTCGTCAATCTTAATCTGAGTATAAATCTTGCCGTTCTCCTCTAAAATCCTCCTTACCTCATCCGTTGTGATGGCATCCACACCACAGCCGAAGGACACCAGCTGTACCAGATTAATATTTGGATCCTTTTCGTCCGCCACATATTGTGCTGCGGCATACATTCTGGAGTGATACATCCACTGATTCAACACCTTTGTATCTACCTGCCGTGCCATGTCAGATACCGAATCCTCGGTTATCACTGTTGCACCCAAATCACAAATCAATTTATTTATTCCATGGTTAATCTCCGGGTCTAAATGATATGGACGTCCGGCAAGGATAACCACTGGTTTATTCTCCTGCTTGGCAATGCGAAGATATTTTCTTCCCTCCATTCGGACAAGCTTCATGTGCCTGTCATACTCCTCATAAGCGTAATTACAAGCCATAGACACATCGGAGAATTTCATCTTACCAAAATATTTTTCCAGTACTGCATGGAACTTCTTCGTAAAATCCTTCCGTCTGTGAATTCCCAGATACTCATATATGAACTTCACATCTCTTAACGCTCTTACATTTGCTTCCAATACCTCCGGATAATAGGCAACCACCGGACAATTGTAGTGATTATCCCCTAACCCCTCATCAAAATTATAGCTAAGACAGGGGTAAAAGATAGCATCAACATTCTCCTTTAACAGTGCCTCAATATGTCCGTGCATCAGCTTTGCAGGAAAGCATACCGTATCAGACGGAATGGTATGCTGACCGCTTAGATACAGGCTTCTGGATGAATTTGGTGAAGTCACCACATTAAATCCCAAATGTGTGAACAGCGTATACCAGAACGGAAGCAGCTCATACATATTCAATCCCATAGGAATGCCAATGGTTCCCCGGGACTTGTTTTCCGGAATATCCGAATGTCTATACTCTTCCAGCATTTTCAGCTTATATTCATACAGGTCATATCGCTTCCCCTCCACCTTCTTGGCAGTAGGCTTGTCACAGCGGTTGCCGCTGATAAAACGTCTGCCGTTGGCAAAGGTATTAATGGTGAGCTTGCAATGGTTGCTACAACCGTTACAGGTAGTCATCGTTATCTCATGCTTAAAGTCAGCAAGTCCCTTCTCATCTACTATGGTACTGCTGCCGGTGCTGTTCTCCATTGCATAGAGTGCAGCTCCATAAGCCCCCATTATTCCCGCCATTTCCGGTCTTACCACATCATGCCCGATTTCCTGTTCAAACGCCCTCAGCACTGCATTATTCAAAAATGTACCACCCTGTACAACAATATGCTCGCCTAGCTGTTTTGCAGAGGCGGCTCGGATAACCTTATAAAGAGCATTCTTCACGACAGAAATAGATAGCCCTGCCGAAATATTTTCAATAGTAGCACCATCCTTTTGTGCCTGCTTCACCGAGGAATTCATAAATACCGTACAGCGTGAGCCCAAATCCACAGGTTTATCGGCAAACAGTCCACGCTTTGCAAACTCCTCTATCTCATATCCCAGTGCTCCGGCGAAGGTCTGCAAAAAGGAACCACAGCCGGAGGAGCATGCCTCATTTAAAAAGATGTTATCTATGGCATTATTGCGAATCTGGAAACACTTTATATCCTGTCCCCCGATATCGATAATAAAATCCACATCCGGCTGGAACTTCTTTGCCGCCGTAAAATGTGCCACGGTTTCCACGATTCCAAAATCCACACCGAAGGCATTCATAATCATTTCTTCTCCATATCCGGTAACTGCTGAAGCAGCTATGCGGATATCCGGATACTGCGCATACAGCTTCTCTAAAAATGCTTTGATAATCGGTACCGGATTGCCACCATTCGGCAGATACTCGGAACACAGAATGTTAGCATCCTCATCTACCACAACAGCCTTCACCGTTGTAGAACCGGCATCAATCCCCAGGAAAGCCCGACCATTCAGCCCCTCCACCTTTCGGATATGGTCAGAATTTTTCTTATGCCGTTCTACAAATTCATTGTATTCCTCCTCCGAAGTAAATAACGGTTTACAGCTGACATAGCTGCCGGAAGATGTATAATGATTTATTTTCTCTTTTAATTCTGTTAATGCAAAGCTCCTTACCTCTTTCTTAAGCGCCGCTCCCATTGCCACAAAATAGAGAGAATTGTCCGGAGCAATGCCTTCCAATTTCAATGTGTCATCAAAAGCTCTTCGAAGCTCCGACAGGAAGGTAAGAGGACCACCGAGATAGACCACTTTGCCCTCGATTTCCCGTCCCTGAGCCAGTCCTGCAATGGTCTGGTTTACCACTGCATAAAAAATACTGGCAGCAATATCATTCTTCTGTGCCCCCTGATTGAGAAGAGGCTGCACATCCGATTTTGCAAACACACCACAACGACTGGCAATGGTGTAAATTTTTTCATGGCTCTTTGCGACCTCATTCATAGCTCCCGCTTCCATATCAAGAAGTGTGGCCATCTGGTCGATAAATGCACCGGTACCCCCTGCACAGGAACCGTTCATCCTGACCTCCAGCCCATCAGTTAAAAACAATATTTTTGCATCCTCACCGCCCAATTCAATGACCACATCAGTTCCCGGAATCACTTTATTTACGGCTACTCTGGTTGCATATACCTCCTGTTCAAAGGGAATACCCAATGAGTCAGCAATACCCATACCAGCAGAACCGGAAATGCAAAGACTCATCTCCTCCTCTTCAGGGAACTGCTTCATAATATCATCCAACATCTCCACTGTCTTCGTTGTAATCTGCGAAAAATGTCTCTGATAATCTTTATAAACAATCTGAGCGTCATCATCTAATACGACGCATTTCAATGTGGTTGAGCCTACATCCAAACCAATTCTCATTCTTATACCTCTTTCGTTTTTATTCTATGTCTTTTTATCTTTATATGAAAATACTATTGCTTAAATGCATGAATACATTGATTTATCCGGACAGGTCTTCATCGCTGTCACATCAAATATATTCACTCACGATATATTAACACAAATTTTAAGTTTGTGCTAGTCCCTAATCCTGCCAGAATTGTTACAATTATGTGAAATGGATACCGATAACCACAGTAGAAAAACCGGCAGAGCTTCTCCGCCGGTTTTCTCCGTACTTATTTATGATTACTGTCCTCTTCATCCACAGCGATAATCCCCTGTGCTTCCACCAGCTCTATAGAGCTTTTCGCCCTCTTTCGGTTAAACAACTCATAGATACAGGGCACAACCAGAAGCGTCAGCAGTGTACCATAAATCAGTCCTCCGATCACAACCACTGCCATAGGCTGTGCCATATCTGCACCCATACCTACACCTATAGCCATTGTAGACAATCCAAGTATAGTTGTCAGCGCAGTCATGACAATGGGGCGCAGACGATTTCGTCCGGTACCCACCACTGCAGCCCGCATCTCATAGCCCTCCTCAATCAACTGATTCACCGAATCAACAAATACGATACCATTGTTTACAATAATACCAGACAGCATAACCATTCCAATCATAGCGATGACACTGACATCGCTCCCGGTGAGTAGTAACGCTGCAAAGCCACCGGTAAACGCAAGCGGTAGTGTAAACATGATAATAAACGGACTCTTCAGCGACTGGAACTGTGCCACCATAATCAGATACATAAATGCAATGGCAAGCAGCAACATTAAGACAACCTGTCCCATAGCCTCCATAACCGTCTCGTTTTCACCGTCATATTCAATGCTGCAACCTTCAGGAAGCGACATGGCATTTACAACCCTCTCCACCTCACCTGAAACCTTTGTGGTGATATATCCCTCCTTTACCAGGGCACTCACGTTAATATATCTTGTCTGGTTCAGACGCATGATGGAGGAAAGGGAACTTGCCTCCTCCACATCCGCTATTTTGCTAATTTTTACGTCTACCTTATCCTCACCCTTTGTTCCCTCAATGGTAAGACTTTTTAAATCCTGCAGGGTGTAAGACTCTTCCTCCTCATCCTTAACATAAACCGAATAATCCTTTCCACTGGTATTCAAGGTGGTAGCTGAAGCCGCCTCTGCCAATGCCCCCTGTATCTTCTGGTACACCTGAGCAACTGTAAGACCATATCCTGCTGCCTTATTCTTATTCACCACAATCCGATATTCCGGTGAAGCTTCCTCCAGGCCGTTGTTAACCTCTTCCAAGCCGTCAATTTCTTCTAATTTATTTCCAACCTGCCTTGCCAGATCCTGCAGGGTATCCAAATCCTTTCCTTTAACCATTATGGATATACCTGCAGTCATCAGCGCACTCATATCCATACTGGATGCCTGTACAGAAATCTCACAGTCAAAATCCTTTGTCTTTTCCATAATCAGGTCTGCGATTTCTTCATTGGTATGCTTCTTATCCTCGTTACACTCGATATAATAGCTTACCGTATCAAAGGAATCATCCGAGCCAAGACCAATCATTGCCATGCCGTTCCCCCCTACCATGGCTCCAACCGTCTTAATATCTTCTATCTCTAACACCGCCTCAATGACCTTATCCGACATATCTGCGGTCTGCGCAAGGGTCTCTGTATCCTCAGGCATTGTCAATGTCATGGACATCTGCGTAGAATCCATTTCCGGAATAAATGAAAATCCTCTGGAAACCGCCAGCAATGTAGTACCGACAAACAATACCAGCACAACCGCCAGCACAATCACCTTGTGATCCAGCACCTTCGGAAGGAAGGATGCATATGCATTACTGATTCTTACCATCAGCTTATTTTCTTTTTCGGAAACCGTTCCAAAGCTTTTAGATGCTACCATAGGTACAAAGGTAATCGCCACAATCAAGCTGGCAAGTAGAGAGTATGCAATGGTCAGTCCCATATCCGTAAACAGCTGCTTTGTGATACCACTGGTAAATACAATCGGCAGGAACACACATACTGTTGTCAATGTGGATGCGGTAATGGCACCCACCATCTGGTCAGCACCTTTTATAGCAGCCTCTTTCACCGAATATCCACTGTTTCTGAGCCGGTAGATATTCTCAATTACTACGATGGAATTATCTACCAGCATACCAACACCCAAAGCCAGACCGGACAGCGAGATAACATTCAGTGTAACACCGCTGAAATACATCATGACAATGGCAAACACCACCGATACCGGAATAGATACAGCAATGATTCCTGTTGGCCGGATATCCTTCAAAAACATCAGCAGAATAATAATCGCCAGTGCTGCACCAAACAGCAGATTCTGCAGCACGGAGCTGGAAACCAGATCAATATAGAGACCCTGGTCCATTAACGAATTAAAGGACACCGTCTCATCCTCCTTGCTAATCTCCTCAAACTTATCCTTTAAACGGTCCGCAACCTCCTTGGTAGAATACTCATTTTGCTTAGCAAAGGATAAAATCATTCCCGGATTTCCGTTGATTCTTGTATAGGTGGTATCTGCATCATTCTGCATAAAAACATCTGCCACATCAGAAAGCTTAATCGGATCTAAACCATCCATCTGCATATCCAGCAGAACAAAATCAGAGAGGTCATCCACATCATCAAACTTCTCTCCCACACGGATAAGATAATCCACATCATCCTCGGTAATATACCCCGCAGGAAATTCAAAATTCTGAGCCGTCAGCATACCGGAAATCAAATCCTTTGTAATGATAGTATTCAAATCTGCACCCTCATACGCCGCATCCTTTGCCTCCTTAAAGCTGTCCTTCTGTTCCTTTAATTCCTTTTCTCCCTGCTCCAGTTGTACCTTAGACTGTGTAAGCTGACTCTGGGTTTCCGCCTGCTTAGTTTTCAACTCAACATAGCTGTCATTGATGGTCTTTTTACCATTGGTTATTTTTTTCAGCGCAGAATTAAGCTGTTTTTTCCCTTTTGCAATCTCGCTAAGCCCCGATTTTATCTGTTCAAGTCCATCCTGCATTGTAGCGATATAGGCAGAAAGACTAGCAAAGGTAAGCGGGTTTCCATCCGCATCCTGCTGCTTTGCAAGCTCTGTCTCCATCATTTCCATGGCAGCCGTTATTGCCTGCAGCTGTGCTCCAAGCTGCGCCTTCGTCCCTTCATCCGGTGCCATTGCCAAAGCAGCCTCCAACTGAGTTTTTTGCTCCACCAGTCCCTGATAGGTGGTAAGCAGCTCCTGCAAAGAAGTAATTGCTCCCTCTAACTGCTTTTGCTGTTCCTCCAAAGCAGTTTCCTGCTCCACCAGCTCGGCTAGGGCATCCTTAATCTCCTGTTCGGATTTCAGCATATCATATTTAGCATCATTAATTTGCACCTCTGCTTCCGCAAACTGCTTGTTTGCCATCTTTTGCCCGCTTTCCAGCTGACTTTTTCCACTGCTGATTTCTCTTTCTCCGTCAGCCATGGCATCCTCTGCCTCAGCAAACTTATCATCTAAAGCCTTCCTTACTTTTTTGTTGACTTCCTTAACCTTATCCTCACGTATAAGCACCTGAACGGATTCCTCAACAGAACCCATAACCGTAACGGAGGCGACTCCCTCTACACCCTCCAAATCCGGTTCCAGTGTATTCTCTACATAGTCACTTAATCCTATACTGTCAGTTCCCTGCTTGTCCACTGCTGCCACCATAACAGGCATCATATTGGGATTAAGCTTCATAATAATCGGGTTGCTTACACTCTCATCAAAAAAACCGCTGATTTGGTCCAGACTCTCTCTCATATCAATGGTTGCTGTATCCATATTGGCATCAGAAGTAAATTCAATGATAACCATGGAGTAATTCTCCGATGATATCGATTGGACATTTTCCACATTGTCTATAGTGGCCACGGCCTGCTCAATAGGTCTTGTAACTCCTGTTTCCACAGCCTCTGGACTGGCACCTGGATAGGTAGTGATTACAACGGCATACGGTAACTCCATGCTAGGCAGCAGATCAACCGTCATCTTAGTATACGCAACTGCACCCAGAATCAACACCAGTACGATTCCCACAATTACCGTATAAGCTCTCTTAACACTGAATTTTGCTATCATGTCATCCTCCATTTTCCTGTTGGTTTATCTCTTTTTTCGGATACTTAAATGCAGTGGGAAAGGTTGCAATCTCCAACATATTTGCATTCTCTATTCTACCGTCCCCCAGTACATCCGACAATTCTTCCACACCTGTATCATCATAGCTTAACGTCATATTTTTGTATATTGTAGTCTCATCATTTGATAAGGTGATATTTACATTAATACAATGGTTAGCACGATATAAAAAGGAATAGTCCACCTCATAATTTTCATACCGCTTTGAAATACTGTCTATAACTTCCCCTGCACCCTTAAATTCCAAAAACTGCTCCATACTGATTGGAATAGCACCGTATTCCCGAAATCCTTCATCGAAAACATAATATAGATAATAGGTCTGTGTATCCAGAACAAATGATTCCGCCGTAGCCCGTTTCTGATCCAGTTGAAGAAGCACCTCACCATTTTCGTTCTTACTGACAAAACCATTTCTTGAAATATCGCTTTCCAACACCTGACTGTGATTATCCACACTATACACTATTGTATTGCGTATATCATCCTTCACCTGCTGAAGCAGCAGATAATCCCGGGTATTAAATTCCATCAGTCCCATTGCCGGATAGTCCAGATTCTCCAGCTTCTCACACACCATCAGACATTCCTTTGCATGCACATACCAAAGCTTATAGTAATCCTCGTCCTCGGTTAAAACAAATGCCTCATGTATCCCGTCTTTATTAAAATCATCATAGATATAGTCTACAATCTCTGCATTATTCACTGAAGTGAACAGAGCCAGTAAATCACCCTGAGAAAAATCAGCTTCCCCATCCCCCACACTTTCTTCCGTCTCATCAAAGGACAGAGTAATCGCTGCCTCGTTGCTGCTCTTCGTTTCCTGCTCCATTAGGGAGCATCCAAAAAGACACAGCATACCACTTAAAAGAGTAACACAAAAAATGATCCTTTTCATCTTTTCATTCCCCTTCCACCTACTGAATACACAGGCTCATCCCGCAAGAACGATGCTCTGGCCGCTGTCGCCTCTGTAACCGCCTTTGTTATCCGTTCTATATCATCAATAAAAATTTCTGTAGAAAGTCTGACATTTTCCTCATACTCGCTATCCTTAATCTCTATTCCTTCATTGCCCAATATGTATTGAAGCTTTCCTAAATCTGTATAACTTGTCGTAATCACTGTGGGAATCACAAGCCTCTTACAGACAGTTCCTGCGACATTGATACATGCCTTTGCCGCCTCCGTATAGGCTCTCACAAGTCCACCGGTTCCAAGAAGAATGCCGCCAAAATACCGTGTTACAACAATACAGACATCATAAAGCTGCATACCAGTAATGACTTCCAGAATCGGTTTACCTGCCGTTCCCCCCGGCTCTCCATCATCACTGAATTTAAGCAGTGGCTGCTCCACACCGACAGTATAAGCATAGCAATTATGTCTGGCATCAAAATTCTGTTTCTTTATCTCTGAAATAAAAGCATTTGCTTCCTCCTCCGATTCCACATGACGCACATAACCGATAAATCGGGATTTCTTCTCAATAATCTCTCCCTTTCCCGGCTCTAAAATAGTCTCATATTCCTTCTGCATCCCTGTCTTCTCCCGTCTTCTGATATCCACCCGTTATCATAACAGATTCTCACAGGAAATGCTATAGAAATCCTCTGAATTTTTACATTACCGCCGGCAAATAGTTTCCCTAGGCAACTATTTATTATATACGCTTTTCACTATTTGTCAACATAACTGCTCTCTGCTTAAAGGATCAGTGCCAAATATCCCATAATGCAGTACCAAGCATTTCCTGCACTCCGTGGACAGCTTCTGAACAAACCATTGATTTTTGAATAAGGATAGATTTTTTTGTCCATATTTGATACAATAAACAAAAAAGCTAACCAGTAATGCAGGATAATGTATTTACATACGGATGTTTCAGGAGGAGCCATATGAATTATTCAAAAAGAAACACACAGAAAAAACAGAAAAATCTGGTTTCCAAGCATACCAAAAACAGAAAGAAATTGTCCTATATTGTCTACAAAGGATTTTTGTTTATGTTTATTTTCTGCGTCTTAGCCGGCATAGGCGCAGGAATCGGTATGTTCACCTCGATTATAGACAATGCACCAGACATTGGTGAAATCAAGGAAAGCGTGCAGTTAGAAGGGTTTCAGACCACAATTTACAATCAGGACGGTCAGGAGATAACCACACTTTCCACCGCCAATTCCAATCGCGTATACGTGGAATATGACAGTATTCCGGACCATCTCAAAAATGCTTTTGTCGCTATCGAGGACGAGCGTTTCTGGGAACATAATGGAATTGATGCACGAGGAATTTTGAGAGCCTTTTTTATCGGTATAAAAAATCGCAACTTTTCCGAAGGTGCCTCCACTATCACCCAACAGCTGATCAAGAATCAGATATTCAATGTCGGACTTAACGAATCTACCTTTATGGATTCCCTAAAGCGTAAGATTCAGGAACAATATCTGGCCATCGAACTGGAAAAACAGATAGACAAAACCGATGTTTTAGAGTTATATCTCAATGCAATCTATCTGGGTGAGGGAGCTAACGGAATCCAAACAGCCTCAGAAATCTATTTTGGCAAAGAGAATCTCAACGAGTTAACCCTATCTGAGTGTGCAGTTATCGCTGCAATAACCCAGAGCCCTACGGAATACGACCCCGTTCTATTTCCGGAAAATAACCAAAGACGGAAAAACATTGTACTCCAGAAAATGCTGGAGCAGCAAATGATTACACAGAGCGAATACGACACTGCCATGGCAGATGATGTATATGCCCGGATTTCCCTGAATAAAAATGAAGATGATAAAACCACCAAAACATATAATTCATACTACATTGACACGGTAATCAATACCCTTACCAACCAGCTGGTAGAGGAATTGAAATATACGGAAACCCAGGCATACAACGCCATTTATTCCGGAGGACTCAGCATTTACATTAATCAGGACGAACAAATTCAGGAAATCTGCGATAACCAAATTAACAATCCTGACAACTACCCTGCCGGAACCAGCGTAGCCCTCAATTATGCACTGACCCTGACCGACCCCAAAAACGGAGATTTGCACAATTATTCCAGCAATCATCTGCTGGCATACTATCAGGAAAAGACACAGAACCCCAAGTATAATCTGATTTATTCCAGCGAGGATACCGCCCGTGCTGCAGCAGATGAATATAAAATGTATGTAATGGAAGAAACCGGCTATCAGGAATTAGCAGAGTCATTCTCCACGACAATCCAGCCACAGGCATCTTTTGTCATCATGGACCAGTCAACAGGATATGTCAAAGCAGTATGCGGCGGTCGCGGAGACAAAAACGGCAATCTTACCCTCAACAGAGCCACGGATTCCAAACGTCAGCCCGGCTCCACTTTTAAGGTTCTAGCTGCTTATGTACCGGCATTAGACACCTCCGGTATGACACTGGCCACCAGCTATATGGACGAACCGACAGACTACAGCAACGGCACGCCAATCAAAAACTGGTATGCCGGATACCGCGGACAACAGACCATCCGGACCGCCATTAAAGATTCCATGAATATCATTACCGTAAAGTGTTTTCAGGACGTCACTCCTCAGGTAGGCTATGACTATCTGTGCAATATGGGAATCACTACCCTGAAGAACGGTGAGACCTCAATAAACGGTATCGCCGAAAATGACATTAATGAATCCATGTGTCTGGGCGGACTGACAGAGGGGGTAACCAACTTGGAACTGACAGGTGCCTATGCATCCATTGCAAATTCTGGAACCTATGTGGAACCTACCTTTTACACAAAGGTACTGGACCATGACGGCAATGTATTAATTGACAATACACCGGAGACCAAACAGGTGATGAAAGAAACCACGGCATGGCTCATCAACAGTGCAATGCAGGATGTTGTCACCTCCGGTACCGGAACCACTGCCCGGCTCACCAGTGGCATGGTCGTAGCCGGCAAGACGGGAACCACCTCCAGCAACTATGATTACTGGTTCTGTGGCTCCACGCCATATTATACTGCGGGAATCTGGATGGGATATGACTCTAACACGGATTTTTCCAACAATAATTTCCACAAGGTAATCTGGCGCAAGATTATGGATGAAATTGTTGCCGCCGAGGGTCAGGACACCTCCGCCGGCTTTGAAAAACCCAGTAATATTGTCACAGCTCAGGTCTGTTCCACCTCAGGAATGCTGCCGGCAAAAGGACAATGCTCCACCACCATTACAGAATACTTTGAAAAAGACAGTGTCCCTACCAAGACCTGTGAGCTTCACCAAACAGTGGAAATTTGTGATGAAAGCCATTATAAGGCAACGGAATATTGTCCTAAGACAACAAAATACAACTATACCGTTGACGACGATGGTGATATCACGTTAACCGATGCAGACTTTAGCCTGCCAAGCGACTTTACGGAAACCGACTGTCCTATCCATACTGAAGAAAGCTCAACAGAGGACGATGAGGGCGAGGACTTCGGAAACGAAGCAAATGACAAGTTCTATACCATATCCACCGCAGTAGAAGGCGGAGGTGTCATATCCGGACCAACGAATGCACATGAAGGAGAATCCATTACCTTAACCTTTACTGCAAATGCCGGATATGTATTGTCAAATGTTACGGTGGACGGAATTGCTCAGGGTGCTATTGCCTCTTATACTTTTGAAAACATCAACAGCAATCACTCGGTTGTGGCCACCTTTGTAGCCGTTGAGGAAAATGTTACACCTCCACCGGATATCGATACACCAAACGGGAATGTCGACAATAGTACACAAGCCGGTCAAATGAAACGCTTACTGGCACAGTTAGCCCTGCACGCATTCTCCTTAATTGCGCAAAGAATATAAAACAATACACATGACAAAATCTGCCGCATGGTAACCTTACCTACGGCAGATTTTTTGTATTAATCAACCTATGCATTATCTTTACAAATGAATGCGGTCAAAACCCGTTATCATTTTGTCATTTTCGGCTGGAAAATCAGAGAAGCCACATAAGCAAAAATCAATGCTGCCGAGGTTCCTACAGCCGCCATTTTAAAACCACCGCGGAACAGTCCTATAAATCCATCACTATCAATGGCCTCCTTTACTCCCTTCCAGAGGTTATACCCGAAACCGGTCAACGGTACGGAAGCACCGCTTCCCGCAAAATCCAAAAACGGCTCATAAATCTGTAATGCTCCCAAAATTGCTCCTGTACATACTAAAATCACCATAATCCGTCCCGGCATCAATTTTGTTTTCTCCATTAAAATCTGTGCTGCCACACAAATCAATCCGCCTATGATAAATGCCTTGATATAATCCATATTTCCTCCTTACATCCTGTAACCAGTTTTGCGCTGCCTCCATATACTTTACACTCTATACGTGAAAACGATATGGGCAACCACTTTGTTATGCTTCCTTTCTTTTTTCAATCACCACGGCATGGGCAATTCCCGGAACAGACTGACCTTCATTAAAGCTCACTGTAGATAACAGTGCACCGGTAGGAACAAATAAAATCCGGTTAATCTCTCCCTGCCTGATATCATTTAACAGCTTTCCTGCCAGCGTTACCGCAGAGCAGCCACAGCCAGAACCTCCGGCGTGTGTATCCTGCTCCGGGTCATCAAAAATCTCCATACCACAGTCCATGTGTACCCCCGTAATGTCATATCCCTGGTCTTTCATTAGTTTACATAATATTTCGTGTCCTACAATTCCCAAATCTCCCGTTACAATGTAATCAAAATAGTCCGGCTGTCGGTCGAAATCTTTTAAATGCTGATAAATCACATCCGCCGCTGCCGGTGCCATACAGGCTCCCATATTCAGGGAATCCTTCACGCCATAATCCACTACCTTACCCGTTGTGATTCCGGAAATCTGTACATCTCCGTAGTCCTTGGACAACACAAACGCTCCGCAGCCTGTCACTGTCCATGTAGAGGACATCGGTCTCTGGTTACCATACTCCAACGGAAAACGGAACTGCTTTTCCGCCCCTCCAAAGTGACTGGACGCAACTGCCAAAACGGTATCCGCATATCCCGCATGGACCGTCATAGAACCGAGTGCCAGGGCCTCCCCCATCGTTGAGCACGAACCGTAAAGACCAAACAGAGTAATATCAAATTCCATCAGTCCAAAAGAAT
>CAMWYM010000046.1 GCA_947178475.1 uncultured Clostridium sp.
TCTCAACACACAATGAACTATACAACATGATATATTGCATGTCAAGTATTTTTCCCCTAAATATTACCAAAGGATTATATTTGATTTTTGATATAAAAAATGATATGATAAAATAGAAATGATTCTTATTATTGTAATAGGGAGGAATCGAGATGGCAGAGGTGATTAACAGAAAGCACAGCCGGCAGCGTGATGCCATTATTGCTTTTTTAAAAAGCAGAAATGACCATCCCACAGCGGAAGAAATCTATACAGAAATCCGGCACACTATTCCAAATATCAGCTTAGGAACAGTATACCGCAATCTGACCCTGCTGTCTGACAGCGGTGAAATTTTGAGGCTGAGCTTCGATGGCAAGGCGGATCATTTTGACGGAACCATTCACCCGCATTATCATTTTATCTGTACCCGGTGTGGAGGTTTGCAGGATATTCCACTTCCCTATGACAACCAGCTGGATATATGTGCCAACAAAGTATTTGATGGAACCATCGAAAGTCATTCCTTGATTTTTGAAGGTCTTTGCAAGAGTTGCTCCACGACATAACCACACCCTGAATCAATATCCCTATGAACAACAAAATATATTTCTTTATAAAAGCAAAGCCCCATGTCTGTTCTGCAGTCACATGAGGCTTTTTCTTCTAATCCTACTTTCCTATTCAATAAACATAACCGGGTCAATTGTCTGATCACCCTGTAGCAACTGAAAGAACAAATGGCTGCCCTCCTCCTTAAAACTGTCGGTAGGCGTCCCAATAGTTCCGATAGATTGTCCCTCTTTGACAAAATCTCCCTCTTTGACGTAAATCGTGTCTAATTGTCCATATACAATGCTGTAATCATTACCCAGATACAAGGTAACTGTATTTCCATGCAAATTATCACTGGTTACCTTTGTCACCTGGCCGAGATAGGCATTTTTAACAGTAGTTCCGCTTCCTGCTGCGATAAGCATTCCTGGATTACATTGATACTGATCAAGTGTTTTAAAATAAACCGTCGTCTCCATGCTGTATGGCAAAATCACTTCTCCATTTACTGGCCACGAAAGTGCTGCTTCACTGTTAAAATTCAGCTCTCCGGTATTTGCAGTAACTGGAATCTGTCCATCATCTCCATCTACATCGGCAGTTTCCTCCTGATGTGTGGTTTCCTCCGTAGTCACCTTTTCCGTCTTAGCCTCTGTCGTCAAATCCTCTTTCAGCTTGCTGCGCTGAGTACTCTCTGTTCTTTTAACCGTTTTGGCATTGGTTTCCTCCACTAGTTCCTTATCCTCGGTAGTTAAAGGTGAATAGTCAGAAGCCTTATTTAAATCCACCTCATTCTCTGCAACCTGTGTGTTATCCCGCTCCAATGTATATACTGCCACAACAGCAAGAACCGCCAGCAGCCCTACACCAAGAGCAATGTAAAATGCATTATTTTTCAGCTTTTGTAAAATTGTAGTATCACGATTACTCATTTTCATCACCTCTACACTTAGGTTTGCCATAGAGGAAATGATTTATTCAGAAAAAGTAATTATTTTCACGTTTAATCTCTAATTTGATATTTTACACTCAGCGTCGCCACATTGCCAAAGGAATCTGTGGCACAGTATATAACGATATAGGGTTCTCCTTCAACAAAGGTAAGCGGACGGCTCACTACAACATCAACACTACCGCTGTTATCCTTCGCCTCCACCAGACCAAGAAGATATTCATCCTTCAACATATTGGAAATACGTATATCCCTTTGTTGAGGATTTTTCAAGTGAATCTTCGGTGCCTCCATATCAACACTGACCGTAAGGCTGACCACCTCCGACTCATTCCCCTCTGAATCCTGTGCACGGTATTTGACTTCACATTCTCCATATCCTGTATGCAAAATATCTGAATAGTCTACCACTATTGCATCGTTGTCCATTTTTCTCTTACCATCATAAGCAACCACATTCTCCAAAAGCAAATCGTGAAGCTGCGAGACTGAAGATACATCATAAACCCCAATCGAAGTCACTGTCTGATTGACATACAAAACAGGAGGTTCATCATCCACCACAATAATATTTGCCGTAGCTCCTCCCGTAATACCGGTATCATCTCTAACCGAATAGGTGATCTTGTAAATGCCACAGGTATCCATATCCACTTCACCGTCCACCTGCATACGGCTGGTAATATCCTTTCCGGAAGAATCCAATGCTGTCACACCAGATGTCGCATCAAAATCCGAATAACGCTTTACTTCCCGGTCATAAGCACCTAATATTACCGGAATATTACCCATATAAGGATTGTCCCTGTCCGGATCTGTCGGATCCCAATTGCCCACAGGACCACCACTGCTGATAACCGCCGCCGCCGGTTTTCCCATAGGTCCCTCATATTCACTTTCAAAAATCTCTACCAATGTATTCTCACTGCAGTTATCAAAAATCCATTTGGCATCTATCACCGGCAGGCGCACACAACCGGCAGACACACTTTGACCCAATTTGTTATATTCCTCAATTTCCAAGTCCGACTTGCTCTGCGTATAGTAGGGAACGGAATGAAATAATATACTCCCTGTAATTCTCACAGCATATTGACCATATACATCGCCCTCTAACGGCAGCCACTCCTCCCTGTCTCCTAGCGAAAACACCCCATCCGGTGTATTGCCTGCCTCACCGACAGAACAGACCATTGCCTTAACAGGCTTACTGTAATATCCATCATCTCCAACCGTATATACTGTTACCACATTCATTGTTTTATTCACTTTAATGCAATACGGCAGTCCCGTATCCTTAAGGTCACTTCCATTATATACCGTCTCATCCGGTATTAAATCCGCACTGCTGCCCTGCGTGCCGCCTACACGGATTAGTTCTCCATTATATTGACCCAAATCATTGCTTTCCTTATAATATCCTATCATAGTCGCTCTGCCGTCATACTGCTCTGCAACTACAATCAGCAGCAGACTAATGATAAACATAACCGGAACTCCCGACAACCAAAATTTGTATTTCATATGTGCTTCCTTCTTACTCCTACAATCGGCAACTGTGTTCTTAATAAAATTACGCCTGCGTTTACTCTATCGCCATTATTTCACAAAATGGTGCAACTGTCAACAAATCATCAATTGTTATATGCTCCATACTGCACAAGACTTACATTCTGGTAATAATACCGGATAATCTCCTCTGATGTTTTCCCTTCTAATGCCATACAGTTAGCACCGTACTGGGAAACACCCAGACAGCTTCCTTTACCCAGACAAACAAATCGAACTCCCCCCTCTATTTCCTCTACATAAAAATTAGTAGAGCTCAAACCGAATCTTTCCATCGCCTCCTGTCCCGTCAAAACGACCCCATTCACAGAAAAGGCTTTGACAAAACCATTCTCCGTACTCTCGACAATGGACAAAGGAATTTTCCCGGTATCTGTCGACACACCCTGACTATCCTCCCCTGTCGGTTCTACACTAGCCTCAGCTGCCTGCTCTGGCGCCTGAGATTCGAGAGAGCCTGCTGCCAGCTTGCCAATTTCCTCCCATGTGTAGGTGACCAGATTCATATAGTGTTTTGCCTCTACATCCCGACTACTCTCCACAGACTGCAGGTAAAAAATATCCTCGTCCAGTATCTCGCTGGCACTGGCGGTCTTGCCTATACTCACTTCATGATATAACGCCATAATCAGAGATTTCTCCTGCTCTATAACAAGCCCTGCGGTCTCTGCTACAGCCCGTTCAAAAAGAGATTCATATTTTTCATAATGCTTATCACCCCATAGGGTAATGCGGTCCTCTACCGTCAAATACTGATACGATAAATCTGCTGCATCAGAAGTATTTTTCTCCTGCAGCTCCTTTAATACATTTGTACGAATCAAAATGGCCTGTACCTTCAAGGCTTCCACATCATAATCCGCTGGTATCGTTCCTGACATAACGCCCAGCACATACTCCTCCACATCCAGGCTCTTGTATAGCCCGTTAATTTCAATCAGAACCTCTCGCCCCATCAGACGATTCTCTAAAGAATTCCCTCCCTGACCAAAGGTGATCTTATCAGAAAACACACTGAATCCTAATGTCAATACAATGGGAACCATAATCATTACTACAATAAAGAATATCATTTTTTTCATCATAAAAACCTCTATTAACATTATATGTGCTAATAGAGGTTCATATGTATACGTTTTGTACGGTTATAAGAAGTACCGGTATGCGCCAGACCTTTGTCAGGCTATACCGATACTATGCAGCTCTCAAAATTATGCTTTTTTCTTACCTGTAGCTGCCTTTGGCATTGTCACTTCCACCTTTTCCAGATTCCAGATTTCCTTTGCATATTGTTCAATTGTACGGTCAGAAGAGAATTTACCTGCACTTGCTGTATTGAGCATAGCCATCTTAGCCCATTTTTTCTCATCTCTGTACGCTTCATCAACTCTCTTATGTGCTTCACAATAAGAATCAAAATCCTTCAGTGTAAAGTAAACATCTTCCTTTATTAAAGAATCATACAGGTCTCTGAACAGTTCTGTATCTTCATTAAATGTTCCGTTAATAAGCTGTGTCAATACCTTACGAACATTTGCATTGCTGTTGAAAATATCCCCCGGGCGATAGTTCTTATCACGCTCATAGGCCATAACCTCATCTGCAGACAAGCCGAAAATAAAGGCATTCTCTTCTCCAACTTCTTCCACGATCTCAACATTTGCACCATCCATGGTTCCAAGAGTAGGAGCACCGTTCAACATAAACTTCATATTACCGGTTCCGGATGCCTCACGGGATGCAGTAGATATCTGCTCGGAAACATCAGCAGCTGCAAAAATCAACTCTGCATTTGACACGCGATAATCTTCAATAAATACAACCTTAATCTTACCCTTAATGGATTCATCATTATTGATTACTTCCGCTACGGAGTTAATCAGCTTAATGGTTAGCTTAGCCCGCTTATAACCAGCCGCTGCTTTTGCACCAAAGATAAATGTACGCGGTACAATATCCTTCTCCGGATGCTCCTTAATCTCGTTATACAAATACATTACATGCAGAATATTAAGAAGCTGTCTCTTATACTCATGCAGTCTCTTCACCTGTACATCAAAGATAGAACGCGGGTCGATATCCACCCCATTATGCTCCTTAATATAAGACGCCAAGCGCACCTTATTCTGATACTTAATATTCATAAACTCCTGCTGGCATTTTTCATCGTCAACATAGACCTTAAGCTTTGCAAGATGCGGCAAATCAGTAATCCATTCATCACCTATCTTAGAAGTTATCCAATCAGCCAACAGCGGATTACCATGCAGAAGGAATCTTCTCTGGGTGATACCATTAGTTTTGTTATTGAACTGTTCCGGTCTCATTTCATAGAAATCCTTCAATTCCCTCTTCTTCAAAATCTCTGTATGAAGCTGTGCAACACCATTGACAGAGTAGGATCCGGCAATAGCAAGGTGCGCCATCTTTACCTGTCCATCATACAGGATAGCCATACTCTTAACCTTGTCTGGATTATTCGGATATTTCTCACGAATCATGCTAACATATCTTCTATCAATTTCCTCGATAATCTGATATACACGAGGAAGCAGTCTTGAGAACAGCTCAATTGGCCATTTCTCCAGTGCCTCAGACATAATGGTATGATTGGTGTATGCACAGGTATGACATGTAATATCCCATGCATCATCCCATTCCAAACCTTCCTCATCCACCAAAATTCTCATCAATTCTGCCACAGTAACCGTTGGATGTGTATCATTTAACTGGAAAGCTACTTTCTTAGGAAGGTCATGTATATCCTTATTGTTCTCCTTAAACTTGTTAAGTGCTGTCTGGATTGAAGCAGAAATAAAGAAATACTGCTGCTTTAATCTCAATTCCTTACCCGCATAGTGATTGTCATTAGGATAAAGAACCTCCACAATTGTTCTTGCAAGATTCTGCTGCTCTACAGCCTTTTGATATTCACCCTTGTCAAAGGAATCAAGGTTGAAATCCTGAATAGCCTCTGCATCCCAAATTCTTAATGTATTCACTACATTGTTTCCATAACCAATAACCGGTAAATCATACGGTACTGCACGGATAGACGAATATCCCTCCTGAATAAAATGATTGGAACCGTCCTTATATTCTACCTTGACATATCCGCCAAATTTAACCTCACACGCATATTCTGAACGGCGAACTTCAAAAGGATTACCATCCTTTAACCAGTCATCCGGTCGCTCTATCTGATAACCATCTTCAATGGACTGCTTAAACATACCATAACGATAACGAATACCACAGCCATATGCCGGATAGCCCAATGTAGCAAGAGAATCCAGGAAACAAGCTGCAAGTCTTCCAAGACCACCGTTACCCAGTGCTGCATCCGGCTCCTGGTCCTCGATTACATTCAAATCAAATCCCAGTTCATCCAATGCTTCTTTTACCTCATTGTAGCAGGTCAGATTAATCAGGTTATTACCAAGCGCCCTACCCATCAAAAACTCCATGGATAAATAGTAAACCGTCTTTGCATTTTTCTTCTCGTACTCTTTGTGAGTTGCAATCCAGCGGTCAATAATTGTATCCTTAAGAGCAAAGGAAACTGCCTGGAACACCTGTTGCTGTGTTGCCTCATCAATTGTCCTGCGATAAAGAGCTTTCACATTATTCACAACCTCTTTCTTGAAAGCTTCTTTATCAAAGTCTAACTTTCTAGCCATTCTTTATCTCCTCCTTGTAATAGAAGCGGTAATTCGCCCCTTTTTAAATGTGCTTATTTACAAACCTCATTTATTTTACCAAAAATAAGCAATTTAAACAAGACCTAAGTCTATTTATTTCTTTTTCGTCCGGACACCTTTAGAATTGACATAGTATTTGCCTATCCATTTGCTTTTCTGCATTTCACCGGTTTTCTTATCAAAATAGTAATATTTTTTCTTAATCTTTACCCAGCCGACAGTCATCTTACCATTCTTAGGATTAAAATAATATTTTTGACCCTTATAGGATATCAGACCAGTTTTCTGAACACCGCTGGCATTGAAATAATATCTGTCATCATCAATGGAAACAATTTTTTTCTTCACTGCAGCTCCCGTCTTTGGGTCAAAGTAATAATATTTGTTCTTTATCTTCTGATAGCCATAAAGCATCTGCCCGCTTTCCGCATCAAATCCATAGTATTGCCCACTTATTTTCTGCAGACCGGAAACCACTCGTTTCTTACTATTCACATAATAGGTACTTCCTCTAAGCGTATGGAATCCCTTCTTTGCCAGTTTACCAGCCTGATCAAACAGATACGTATAGGTTCCGTCACTGTGAATAGCCCCCTTTACCAGAGTACCATTTCCTCTTGTGAGGTACTTGACACCATTCACTGTAAACCATCCTACAACCATCTCTCCCGTGGTGGGACTTAAATAAAATGTATCATTTCCCACAGTGAGAAAACCACTGTGCATCTTACCATCTGCCGTATCAAAATAATACCATACACCGTCATCCTTAATCCAGCCGGCAGCCTTCTTTCCTCCTGATGTCTTATAATATGTTACACTGCCCTCGGATTCAAACTCACCACTTACCAGCTTCTGTTTCAGACCATAATAGGAAACGATTGACTGTGCATCCGCTTTACCTACCTTGGTTCGCTTTGATTTTGTATTGAAAAACTTACTACAGTCTGAGCTGCTGGTAACATATCCATGCTCAATGATGACACTCGGAATATTTTGTATCACACCGTTGCGGACAATGGAATAGTAGTCTGCTAATTTTCCATTACTGTATTTGTTACCGGTTCCCGATTTGCGAAGAAGGAACCCCCTGTTTTTAATTCCAAGCTTACTGAGATTAGACAGGGCAATCTTCCCGAAAGCCTGCGTCTCTTTACGGATATTATCATGATACCCCGACTGATATGCTGCAAGCACATTAGCACCGCTGGAAGAACCTGCATTGATGTGCATGCTGACCAGAAAATCCGCATCAAGAAACTTTGCATAATTATTTCTGGAAATCAGACATTCCCCCAAATTCAGTGCCGTACAACAACTGCCGCTCTCTCTGGTCATATAAACCGTCACATCCCCATATTTGTCCAAGGCACTCTGGCAAGCCTGTGCGATATCCAAAACAACAACCTCTTCTCTTAAGCCGTGTCCGCTAGCCCCCGGGTGCTTGCCACAATGTCCCGGGTCAAGGACAATCACTTTGGATTTGGCTGGAGACAGCTTGGACAATTGCAAATCAGGATTTACTACCGGTTCTGCCTCTGGCTGTTCCGTGGTTGACTCTGTGGTCTGCTCTGTTGTCAGTTCTGTGGTCGGTTCTGTGGTTGACTCTGTTGTTGGGTCCTTTTCCTCTGGATTCTGCTCATCCCCGTACTTCAGCATATCTGCACTGTAGATAGAGCTATCCCCTTTTGCCTGTACTCCCTGTATAGGTACAAGAGAGCCGCTTGTCAATGCTGCCACTAATATCCATACACTTATCTTTCTAATCTTTTTCAAAATCATTTCTCCTATTCTCTATCCTTCCTGCTTTTTATTAACACTTTACCCACATTATTATACCCTTATTTTAAAAGCCGTGCAACCTTTGATTACTGGAATAATATGGAGGAATTCCTCAAAAATACTATACAAATCACAAAATTCTGTTAAAATATAATTTATAACAGGCACTTGCAAAATCAGCTTGACATGCTGTTTGCCGTGCATCTGTCTGTACAATATTAGGGAGGAAAAAACATGGACTATATTTGGAGCGATCGAAAAAGAACCCTGTTTGGACTGCCGTTATCCTTTACAAAATATGCACTGTCAAAGGAGCGATTGTTTATTGAAACAGGATTTTTTAACAAAAAAGAAGATGAGGTGCGCCTATACCGGATTATGGATATATCTCTTTCCCGGTCCTTTGGCCAACGGATTTTCGGAGTGGGAACCATTCATTGCTGCTCTGCCGACAAGACAATGAAGGACTTTGACATAATCAGCATCAAGCACCCAAAGGAAGTAAAAGAGCAGCTTTCTGAGCTTATTGAAGCCCAGCGGGATGCCAAAAGGGTTACTAACAGAGAATATATGGAAGATGATCACGGTGATTTCGACATGGACGATTGACAAAATCCCCCTGACAGTATACTTTAACTGTCAGGGGGATTTTGTTGTTTCCCACTATTTATAAAATGTATCCAAATTCCGTTTAAACAGTTTCGCCGGGCGGTGCCCCGCTCCCTCCACAATCTGTTTCGTTTCCACTACATAATCAGCCATCTTTCTTCTAAAATTTGCCACTAAAAGTTTTTTATCAAGGATAGTTTCAAACGCCCGCTGAAGCTGGGTCAATGTAAACAGTTCCGGCATCATGTCAAATACAATTTTCCCATCCTCCTCTGCCCTTTTTCGTAAATCAAGAACTGCACAGGTGATAATCTTTGCATGGTCAAAGGCAAAGCCCTTACTTCGAACAACCCGGTATTCTACGGTTTCATGATAGTCCTTAAACTCTCTATGCTCTGAAATCTCTGCCGAAAGGCAAACCTCCTTATCCACACAATCCCTTAGATTTGTTACCCCGATATCTGAGTTTGTCAACTGCAGCAAATATTCATTATCAATAACTACCCCATCCTTGCCAACTATCTTCTTTTTCTCTTTTTTGATAAAACTGATGTCAAACCACCTGGCCTCCCACGCATCGGTTCCTGCTCTCAGCTCACATTTTTCTCCATCTATCAATGCAAGAAAGGTATGGGATATTATCCAGCCACGAGGATCTCTGTCCGGTTCTCCATATATTCCACAGGGATTAAGATAGGCATTTTTTACATGGGTTTCCTCATAGAGCTCCCGGCGTGCAGTTTCATACACCGTCTCCTTACTCTGGCAAAAACCTCCCGGCAGTGCCCAGCAGTCCTTATAGGGATAGGTGCCCCGCTTAATCAATAGGATTTTCAGGGTTTTCTCTGGCAATTTACGGTAATTGTCCCTGTCCCGCACCTGCTTTTTTTCGTTTCCGCCTCCCTTTCCCATAATGGAAAACACAGCCATATCTGCCACTACAGACGGTCTGTCAAACTGCGTAATATCATAACTGTCCAAATACCGCCTTTCCTCTTCACTCATCTTGTATTTTCCCATATTTCTATTACCCACCGCCTATTCTCCTATTACGTTTATCTGACACATTTTCATCGTTTCCAAAGCTGCTCTATGGGTTTCCGGCGTTACACCTGCACAACATCCGGCATCCACCGTTACATTAATCTCCGGATATGCTGCCTTAATAATCAGGGCATTAGATACCACACAGATATCCGTGCAAAGTCCCACCAGCTCTACCTCCTCAAAATCAAAGGTATCCCATCCCAGCCAGCCAAAGGCCGGTTTATCCACATATTTGGCATTAGGAACCTCTAATCCATCTGCTATACGCCAGCCCTCAGTTCCAGCAATACAGTGTTCCACCGGCAGATGCTTTCCCTCATTAGTATTCAGGTAATCCTCTGTATGAGTGTCTCTGGTAAAGATGATTTCTTCACCATTTTTTTGATATAATTCAATCTTCTTCTTTACTTCTTCCACAATCGCCTGAGCTTCCTTTGTTCCCAAAGAACCGTCAATAAAATCATTCTGCATATCTACTACAATCAATGTTTTCTTCATCTATCCTACCTCCTCTAAAAGCCCGCTGATGCTCGCGCAGATTATAACATTACATAATGTACTGGTTTTTCATTATACTATAATGTAGCTCGCTGATGCTCGCGCAGGTCCTCAACCTCCGCTCCGCTACGGTTGGTGACATTATATCACAAGCTGACCTTGCTTGTCAGCTATTCCTATTATAATTTCCGTTCCTGAATTAAAGGCAACCGCATCCTCCTCGATTCCGTCCGAAAACACTACTCCATTTTCCGGCATTTTGGAAACCATGGAAAATTTGTCTTTCCTGCCAATTCTGCCATACACGATTTCTGCCTGGGTTGCTTTGCTGGGATACGGTTCCCTCACTACAAAAACCAGGCGACTGTCATCCCATTTAATCGTTTCCTCTATAAGCTGTCCACAATTAAAAATCTCTGCCATACGTTTTGCCTGCGCCATTACAGATTTATACCAGCCAGTGGAGCCTAAGCCGGTGGAAACAATAATTCCACTAGAGGATTGCTTTTCCAGCTTATCATTCCATGCAATGTCATACCGCGCAGAGGTATGGGTTCTGCACCCGATAAACAAATCATTTACTGCCAGCATCTTCTGTCCGTCTGTTGTCGCCGCCTCGGCCATTGTAATCTGCTTTGTATGGTATTTCCCTGCAATCACCCTCGGAAGAAGCTCCTTTAGCTGTTCTGCCTCAAAGGGGAGCAAAACACCATCCCACCGGTTGGTATCCGGATTCACACCAAGCAGCGGCTGACCGTCCAAATATTTCATCACATTTGCCACCAGTCCGTCCTGCCCCACTGCAATGACAATATCACTTTTCCCAAATATCATATTCGGTACAAAGCTTCGTTCAATTTCCTGTACTCTGGCAAACCGCTCTGCAATACTATGTACCTGCGTTAACACCTTTTGATATTGCCGGTCCTCCTCCACATAATCGGAGAAATCCACACCCATATGCTCAATGTAGAATTTTGCCTGCTCTAACGTATTATATTTATATATCAGCTCCTGAAGTCTTGTCTTCCTGGTCACCAATACAATTTTATTCATTCCTCTTTCCATAGCTACGCCCCCTTTCTGACACATCATATATCTTAAGCGATTGCAAAACTCTGTTTTCCCAGACATCCATGCACAATATAGACAAATCACGTATATCTGAACACTCTGCTAATTGCTTCCCACCGCTAATGTCTCTAATAAGTCCGGTGATACATTCAATACACCAATTTTGTCAGCCTTATCACCAATCTCCACAAAGGCTTTCGCAATCAATGCCTTGCTGTCCATGCCACTTACCGCTAATGCCTTCACAACCTCTGTATCAATATCCGCAAAGGTTTTTAACAAGACCGCTGAATCATATGCCTTGGCATCTGATTTCTTCCTTTCATTTTCCGTCTGTAAATCCACCAGCCTGCAGTTCTCCTCCTCTAACCGAATATCCTGCTCCAGCTTCTTTGCATCCAGCTCTGCCTGTTTTTCCTGTACCAGACGCTTTGTCTCCATTTCCTTCTCCCTTTTCTCCTTCTGCTTTTCCGCCACCTTAATCTCTGTATTCAATTCATTCTCTTTCACTATTCGCTCCTGCTCAATAGCCGCATTTCTTCTCTTGTATATGGCATCATCCTGCTGCTTTAAGATTTCCTCTCTGGCAGCTGCCTCCAGAGCTTTTTGTGTATCCGGTTTTGCCAATATCCCCAGAATGGAAACAGAAATCAACTCTAAGCCGAACTCCTGCATGGTTTCATCCTGCTTCATATTTTCTCTCAAATCCTGTGCCAGCGCATCCCCGGAAATAATTGCTGTGCGTACATTCTTTGTACTCATAAATTTGGTGACATAAACCTTTGCCAGATTTAATATCCTCTTTGCCATTTTCTGTCTGGCCTCGCTTAACACTTCTTGATTTTCCTTTCTACTTTCTTTATAAGAAAAATCTACCATCTTGGATGCCCTTTCATAATCTTTGATTGTGTATGCAATATCTCCCTGCACACTGACCCCCTGAAAATCAGAAGTCATAATGCTATCAAAGGCAAATCCGGAATCAAATGCAGTTGTCGGCAGTACTACCATGCTGGTGGTCAATGTGTTGTAGAAAAAGGAAAGCCCCAAGCCCTTTTGCACCACCTCTCCCCTTTTCACCTTCATCACATACTCTGTTGGCTCAAATTTCTTGTACTTAATTCCCATAGTCCAGTCCTCCTTGTTATTATCAATCTGATATTATCTTTGTGATGCTGTTATCATACTATCATTTTGATAATAAGTCAAGCCTTTTATTGCAAAAAAATTATAGAGTCAGCACTAAAAATATCCATAATCTGAATTTCAATAATTATTTATTGTTTTTCGATAAATTTATATTGACTTTCAAGATACTATGGATTATGATATAAAAAATACATAGGGCGGAGCAGATTCATCATTCAGAACTGCATACCAGCCAAAGACCAGCAAACACATTCATAAAAGGAGGAATAAAATGAAATCAAATCTATTAAGCCGATTTACAAAATATTTTTTGGATTTTATGTTTTACAGTGGGATTCTGGTTACCCTTAGTGTGCCAATCTCCTTCAAGCTTTTGGGACGCTACTATCCCAACATCGGCAACAACTATGTTGTTATGTGCATTATCTTTATGCTCTGCGGCGCTCTGGCGCTCTGGATCATTTATTATCTGCGGAGGATTTTCAGAACAGTTGTTGCTCAGGACTGCTTTGTAGAAGAAAACGTCATCTCTTTGAGACGAATGGGATATGCCAGTTTTTTAATCAGCATGGTGACCTTAATCCGCCTGTTCTTTGTCGTGACACCGGCAACACTGATCATTATTCTTGTGTTCTTCATTGCCGGACTCTTCAGCATGGTACTTGCACAGGTATTTGCTCTGGCGGTTTCCTATAAGCAGGAAAATGACTTTACCATTTGAAAGGAGGACATCAATGAAAATCGTTGTAAATCTGGATATTATGATGGCTAAGCGAAAAATGGGGCTGACCGAATTATCGGAGAAGGTGGATGTCACTATGGCAAACCTCTCCATTCTGAAAAACAATAAAGCAAGGGCCGTCCGCTTTTCAACCCTGGCGGCAATCTGCAAGGCATTGGACTGCCAGCCCGGTGATATTTTGGAATATATAGAAGAGGAGGAAGAAAATGATGAGTGAAGAGCTTAACAATACATTAGAACAAACCAACCCAGCAGCCGATAAAAATTCTGTCTGCATGCCTCTTAGGAGCCAATTTCCTTTTATGTGGAAATTGTGCCTTTGCTATGGTATCTGCTATCTTCTGTTTGCCTACCGCAATCCTGACGGAATTGGCAGCGGAATTTTTGCTGCCATCAGTGCAGTGTTTCTTATCCTGATTGCCCACCGGCTTAAAGACTTACCCTCTGAAAATAAGACCTTTTCCATCCATATCACATGGGAATGTATTTTTTTCTTAGGGGCAGCGGTGCTGATTTCCATCGCCAACTGTTTAACAGATAATGGATTTTTCCTGTTTTTCAACCATGTAGGAAGCTTCCTGTTATTTTCTATATCCTGCATCAAATTATTTTATCAGGATAAGCAATGGGATTTTGGAAAATATACTGCTATACTTATTCATTTCTGGATACAGCTGCTAGAGGTTATTCCTGTTCCCTTTCAGGACTGGAGCTCCTGCCACAAAAAGACAGAGAAAAAGCAGAATCCTACAATACGATATGTAATCATCGGAATCGTCATAGGGCTTCCTATACTATTTATCACCACCATGCTTTTAGCCAGTGCAGATTCCGTATTTTCAGACTTGCTGGAAAAAATATTTGATTTCGAAGCGTTTTTTGAATGGTCAGATACAATCGGACAGCACATCATATTGCTTCCCTGCGGCTTTGTTTTGTATACCCTGCTGCTATATTTAATCACTGCGGCTTTGTGCAGGGGCGGCTTAAATACCGCAATGAAGACACCAAAGCGATTTGCCACCCCTATCGCCATTACCATATTCGGCATGGTCGATGTAGTGTATGTGGTATTCTCCGGCATTCAGTTTCTATATCTATTTGCAGGAAGGGATCCGGGCAGATGTGAATATGCCCAATATGCAAGGCAGGGGTTTTTTGAACTGTTATTTGTTGCATTAATTAATTTTTTCCTGGTGCTCTACGGCAACCGGCGCTTTACCAAAAATACTGCCCTGAAGACTGTCATGACGATTACCTGCCTATGTACCTTTGTGATGACCGCATCCTCTGCCTATCGCATGCGAATGTATATTCATGCCTATCACTTAACCTTCCTTCGGGTATTCGTATTATGGTTCCTATTACTGCTGTCCTTCTTTATGGCGGGAAGCATTATCTCCATCTATAAGGACAACTGGAACAGCTTCCGCTACTGTCTGTTTGTACTGACACTTTTTTATACCGTATTCGCACTGGCCGGAGTAGACAGCCGGATTGCAAGGTATAATGTATCTCAGATGGAAAAAGATCTGCTCTATGCAGTTACCACCAAGGATAACCATATACTCTATCTTGGTGATTACCTGCCAGACGGTTACACACACTCCAAGGCCTATGCGGCTGCATTGTCTAACCTGAAGGGGGAACAGGAAAAAAACCTTGGAAACTCAGATATCGAACTTATCAACGATTACCTTTCTATAGATAACCTGTTCTATGAGTATAATGATTGGGGAGAATATACATTGGATGTCAGTGCCAGCCTCTATGACACGGATTTAAAAGAAACCATTTTCACATGGAAGCATTTTAACTTTCTTGAAAACGTATGCTACAAAAAATGTAAGGCGGAGTCTGGAGGGTTTTGATACAGACCTGTCCTACATATAGGAGAATGAACAGAGCCGATAAACTGTGAATACTCACAAGTTTATCGGCTCTGCGTCTTAGCATCTGGCTTTTTAATGACAGTTATTTGTTTCTATATGCAACTCTCCCTTTTTCAGCTTAAGAACAACATCAGCTTCGGAAGCAACCTTTTTTGAATGGGTAACAACGATTACGCATTTATTTTCTTCGTGAGCAAGTTTCTTGAATATATCCATAATCGCCTGCTCGTTATCAGCATCCAAATTGCCGGTTGGTTCATCAGCAATCAAAATTGGAGAACCATTTGTAATCGCCCTTGCGATAGCAACTCGTTGCTGTTCGCCGCCAGACAGTTTCAGAATCTTTCTATCAGCTTTTTCGCGTTCGATACCTACTTTTTCAAGAATAGCATAAGCATCTTTAGTTATCTGTTTCCCTTGCTTCCCGGCAACATTCATAGAGAGTACAACATTCTCAACTGCTGTTGCGTTTTGAAGCAGATTATAGCTTTGAAAGATTATGCCAACCTTTTTAGAACGGTATTCATCACGATTTATCAATGCAATATCTTGCTCCTCACAATAAATTCCTCCCGATGAACACAAGTCAAGTCCTGCTATCAAAGAAAGAAGCGTAGTTTTACCCTCACCAGATACACCAGTAATACAATACAGCCTGCCAGTTTCAAAAGCATACGAAATTTTATTAAGGACTATCGTTTCCATACCAGCATAACGGTAGGAAATATTTTTCAATGTTAAAATACTCATCATTTTCACCTAATTCCTTTCCGCAAGAATTTGCATTGGTTCATGGCGCATAACTGCAAATACAGAACAAAGTCCTGCAAGTACACTAAAGAGAAATGCCATGGCAGCACCAAACAAAATCGCCATGGGCGGCAGCATTGTGTTCACTCCGGATAAATCTACCATTAAAATCATGGTAATTGGCTTTGTAAGCACAAGTCCAAAAAGAACGCTTAAAACAAAACTAATAAGCATAATCGTCAACGTTTCATAAACCATTCCCCTTGCAACACCCGATTTTTTCATCCCCATTGCCCTAAGTACGCCGATTTCATATTTTCTCTCTCTGATATTGAAGAAAGAGATCAAAAGAAGAATGGCTGCACCGATTATGCTTGCTGCCAAGGTAAAAATTTCCGCAATACGAGAGATGTTTTTGAGTGGTTCGGTATTTTTTGTATACTCGTTACTGGAATTTGAATAGGAAAGGATACGGTATTTACTCAACCCTTTTTCATGAAGTTCTTTTTCAAATAGCTCAGCATCTTCCGGGTTACCTAACTGATAAACAGCATTTCCCACCCAGATATAATGAAATCCACTGTTTTTTAATGTATTAAAAGTAGTATAAACATTACCATAGATATCGCCAAGCGTTTCTGCGCTGGCTTGTGCACGATGAGGGGCATAAATACCTGTTATGGTAAGGGAAATGGTTTCTGTATCAGACTTACTCGGTCCTGATATAGAAATGGTGTCACCGATGTTCAGGTTGTTGTGTTCGGCATACTTACTGCTGACGATGCACTCATTGTCCTGCTCCGGGAAGTGCCCGGATTCTAACTTGTTCGCATTGTCCGCAAAATCGTCTACAATAGAAAGGTCGGTATAACCGATCAATGATCCAACTAAATCTCGCTTTGAATCTAAGATTCTCTGAAGCTCATTTTCAGATACCATGCCGGAATCAAACAGTTCCTCTTTTGTTGATACGCCGAACTGCGCCAGTACTTCATCTAATGTCATACCTTCCAAGCTGATCCATTCCTCTCCCTCACGAGTATTGTCCGGAACACTGGTCAGTGTGTCACAGGCAAAGCTGCAGGCAGCATAGTATTTTGACCCTTTTACATATTGGGAGTCAGCGTATTTCAGGTAATCTTCAAGGCTGATTTCCGGCAACTCAAAGCTGGATTCCTGTGTGATACTTCCATCCTCGTTCTCAGTTATTTTGGGCGGAAAATCTTTTTCCAGTCTTTCCCAATCATAATCAATGGTTGCATCTACACAAAAGCTATCTTGATAGCGTGTGATGGCAAAATCTGATATAGTTTTAATAGAAAACGAGAGTATCACTGATGTGAGCGTGAGTAAGGCGATCATCAGAACCATAAAACTTCTGCCTTTATTGCGCCCAAGATTTCTTATTGCATTTTTCAAAATATACATATTCTGTACCTCCTTTGCTTCTATAAGAATACAGAAGCAAAATGGAGTTCATATGGAGATTCAGAATATTTTCAAAAAAATTATTCTTCCTTAAAATCTAAAACAAAACGCATTCCGTTTTCATAAGGCAAAAATGAAAAAGAAAGTCGGCAGGCGTTGATAATTCGCTCAGTGAGATATAATCCCAGTCCTGTGCTGTCTCCATTTTCATTTGGCTTTCTGGTAGGATAATAGAAAGGCTCTCCGATATGTGCAAGTTCCTCTTTAGTGAGCGGCTGACACTCATTTTCCACAACCACTGTCTGGTTTTTCATATAGATTCGGATAGACTTGCCGGTATCTGTGTACTTGACGGCATTGGAAAGCACATTTGAGAGTGATTTCTTGATTAACTCTGCCGAAACAACTGCCGAAAAATTATCTTCCAGAGAAAGCATCATGTGGGCATTACGGCTCTTTGCAATAATGAAATACGGTGAAGCAGTTTCTTCTAGCAGCTTTCCTATATCTGTATGTTCTTTCTCCTTTGCCGCTGTATTTACATCCAGCTTTGATGTTTCTAAAATACGGCAAATCAGTTCAGACAGATTTTCCAAACCTTTCTGACACTCGGCCAAATAGGTATCTCTGTCTTTATATACACCCACATTATAGAGCATTCCATCCACCATACCACGAACAGCGGTAACGGGTGTTTTCAGTTCGTGGGAAGCAAGCAGTAGAAAGTCCTGTTTTTCCCGCTCAGCTTTACTGACTGTCTGAATCTGCTGTTCTAAATCGGAAATAGTGGAAAGCAGCTTTTGATACATCTCGTTGATATTTTGAGATAACACACCGATCTCGTCACCTCTATTGATAAAACATGACGTTTCCCGGGAAAGCGATTGCATGCAGGTTGTAGCTGCAGTAATTTCTTGTATCGGCTTTGCAATAGATTTTGCATAAAAGTAAGCAACTATGGCGGATAGCAGAATACATACAATAAGCACCACAGGAAGAATCAGTAGCAGTACCGATACCGCATCTCCGATGGGTTGCAGCGATACGCTGAGAGTTAAATATATCGTTTTACCGTCAACGGTTTTGAAACTTGCTTCACTCGTGGCAGAATTCACATTAAAACTGATTGCACCGTCCTCATTCTCTATTGCTGAATCCCCTCCGACCATTTCAAAGCTGATACCAACCCCGGCAGAGCAGATGATTTCTCCATCCTCATATTGGGCAGTATATCCATATCCCTTTGAAACGGCATAGGAAATCACAGCAGCGGATACCTCCTTTGAATTCAACACTTGCAGCTCCCCTGCAAGCTGCGTGGTATCCTCATTTAACTCTCGCTGTTTATACGATTGATAGAATGTGGGCAGAAAGCTGTAAATCAGTAAAAATGCAATCAGAATTACACCAACCATCAAACCAAGACAGTGTAAAAAAGTTTTAGGAAATAGTTTCATATTCTTCATTTTACCACCTCAAACCGATAGCCAATACCTTTGACCGTATGAATAGATGTGCACTCTAATTTCTTACGCAGATTTTTAATATGCGTATCTATAATGCGGTCAGCAATGTCGCTGTCAAATCCCCATACTGCATCTAAAATCTGCATACGAGAAAGCACATTTCCTTGGTTTTCGATCAGCACCTTCAAAATCTCAATTTCTTTTGTTGTCAGTGAAATCGGCTCACCGTTTTTTGTGACTGTATAGGCTGAAAAATCAACTACAACATCCTCAAAACTTATAGTTGTTTTGTTAATCGTTCGGCTTCTGCGTAGAAGCGCAGATACCCGTTTCACAAGAACAACAGGCGAAAACGGCTTAGTTACATATTCATCTGCCTGCAAGTCAAAACTTTTTATCTGTGTATATTCATCGCCCAAAGCTGTCAACATAATAACCGGCGTATCGGATAGAGATCGGATTTCCTGTAAAACTTCCATACCGTTTTTCTTCGGCATCATAATATCCAAAATAACCAAATCAAAGCGTCCTTCATAAAAGTAGGTGATTGCCTCCTCTCCATCATATGCGTCAGTTACAGTATATCCTTCCTCTTTCAAAAATTCACAGATGACCTGATGCGTATTCCTGTCATCTTCAACAACTAAAATCTGATACATAAGTTACCTCCAGCTAAAATATAAAACAGCATATCACATGTATGTGGAGTTTGTATGGAGAACGCTATTTTTTTATTATATTTTATTCATGTTGAAAATACAAGAACAGGCGGTCAGCTTACAGCAGAGTTAACTATATGAAGGACGTTTTGTCTGAAACCAGATAAATCTCTTTCTTTGTAAACGGTTTTCAAAAAAAGCTCTTGTTTAGTATATATGTTCATAATATAATTACCTTAACTTTTAACAGATATTTATATTTTGCAGAAGGGAAACCACATGATTAAAAAAGGGGACCACATCGGTATTGTATGCTGCTCTAATGGGCAGACAATAGAACAAAAAGCAGACATCGAACAGTTAATTACCAAATTGCAGGAAATGGGGCTTTGCGTTACCCTCTCTCCCTGCCTTTACGCAGAAATTTCTGTATTTAGTGGAACTGCTAAGCAACGCGCAAGAGCACTGATGGACTTTTATCAAAACCCACAGATAACCGCTATCTTTGATATTTCCGGTGGTGATATAGCAAACACGGTACTGCCCTATTTAGACTATGGCATTATTGCCAATAATCCCAAACCGATATGGGGATACAGCGACTTAACCACTGTTTTGAACGCTGTCTATGCAAAGACAGGAAATACCAATGTCCTATATCAGATTAAAAATATTATATGGGACATAAACGGGCTTCAGGAAATCCGGCTTCAAAATCAAATCCAACACACAACTGCAAAGGATTCCCTTTCCTCTTTATACGGAATCCACTACCAGTTTCTTCAAGGGGCGTCTATGGAAGGCATCCTTATCGGCGGCAATATCCGGTGTCTTCTAAAGCTGGCCGGAACGGAATACATGCCGGACATGGAAGATAAGCTTCTTCTTCTGGAAGGTTGTAGCGGCGGTGCCGCCCAATATGCCACCTATCTGGCACAGTTGAAGCAGCTCCATGTTTTTGAGCAGGTTGCCGGCATTCTTTTAGGAACCTTTACGCAGATGGAGCAGGAAAAGCAGGAGCCTACCGTAGAAGCTATGCTTCTGCATATACTGAGCGAATCTGTAAGCACAAGGGTACAGCAGCTTCCTGTTGCTAAAACCTACGAAATTGGTCACGGAACAAATTCCAAAGCAATAGAGATTGGAGTGAAGCATCGATTTACAACACAGGGCGATCACAACGGCTTATCCGAACCAAGTATTCCCGCCTTTAATTCATAATACTATAGCTATCACCAAGCCCTTGACAGCTTAGTCAAAATTTTTACTTCACAGTAATCTTCACCCTCTTATACACACCATTTTGTGCATAGACATAAATATAACAGCTTCCCTTCTTTTTCGCCTTGACAACACCCTTTGTGCTGACTGTCGCAATCTTCGGATTGTCAGATTCATATGCGATTTTCCGGTGATGCTTAATAGTCTTATCTTTCTTCACTTCTTCTGCCTTTATGGTAAATGGTTTCCCTTTTTTCAGGGTTACCTTGCTCTTATTTACCTTAACTGACTTTGCCACCCCGTATTTACCGCCTGTGGTCGCCGCGTGAATGGTCTTTGATACAGCCATAGTGACCTCCTCGCCATCTACTATCTTATAGGCAGCCACCACATATTTGTAATAGGTTCCCTTCTTAAGCTTCTTCTGGGTATAGGAGGTTTTACCCTTCCCCATATCCGCAATCAATTTGTAATGATTCTTCTTGCCGCACCGGTTTCCATAAACCTTATATCCGTCTGCCCCCGAAACCTTTTTCCATTTCAGGGTAACAGACTTATTAGTAAGCTTCGTACTCCTTGCCTGCAGGGCATTAAAAACAGCGCCTTTCACATCCTCAGAAGACTGTGCAGCAATGGAATCGTCGGTTACTGCCTGCACTGCTTTCGGAACATTTACCAAAGCCGATGTTCCAACAACCGTCTCTGTTCTGGTCTCCCCACATGCCATACAGGTAAATGTTCTTACGGCATCTTCATTTACCGTTGCGGGCTTTGTGAGAATGCCACTATCCCACTGGTGTCCCCCTTTTGAAGGGATTGCTTCACCACTTTTTATCTTGGCTTCGCAGTCGTTGCAATAGGTATCCCCGGTATAACCTATCTCTATACAAGCTTCCTTTTTTCCCCTAAGTTCTGTATTCTCATGCGGACATCCGGTACTTGTTCCGTCACTGCTTACCGTGCCGGCATAGGTCCAAACTTCAGAAGATGACAGCTTCAGATGCAAAGCCGGACAAACCCCCTTACTGTTGTCAACATAATCACCATGCCGACTGACCTCTCCATCACTAAACACATTCGCTGCGTAATTCGACAGAATGCCAGGCGACCGCAGCCACCACCAATCAGCAGTGCCCTCATCACCTATCCAGCCAGTTGCACCCATCGTTCCTCCTGCTGCCACATAGGCTGTATTCATTCTTTTTGTTTCATCACCGAGTGCATGATAATCTGAAGAAAAACCATATGACGGATTCCTTATTTCATCAAGGGATAGCAAAAAAATCTTATCCTGCGTGTTACTTCCTCCTGCCGTTCCAAATTCGGGATTATTTGCATTCACCACTGTTACCGTCTGAATTGCTGCCTGCTCCAAAGCAGTAAACGCAGAACTCAAAAAGCTGTCATTGCTGTAATCCGTTCCACATACATTGCTGCTTCCTCCATAACCGTTTAACCAGCTCCGCATCGTACAGGTTTCCCATGTTATAGCAGGCCTTGTCTCATTATATTTGCGCAGGTCCAGATTGTTATCTGCCGTCAAAAAGGCATCATCTCCATTTACCGACAGCACACGCCACTTAATAGGGTCCTTTTTCTGCCCTGTGGCATCCGACTGGGGATAGCTTCCAAAATACACGCAGTCCCATGTCACTATACCATCACTATTTGCAGATGGTCCTTTTAAGGTTCTCCTCGCCGCATTTACTACCCCATCTTTTCCCATCGGCACTCCCACCAGCAGGGTAAACGCCATAATACCCGTCAGTACTCCTATTAATGCTCTTTTGCCTGCTTTCATTCTTTTCCCCTTCCCTTAAAACAAATATGATTCATCATCTGCTTTACACTATCAACATTTTTTCATAATTATACTATAATGAATTATCCATTACAAACAAAAAAATAAGGCACATTGACCAATTCAGCAAATGCCCCATCGACAAAAAAGGGACTGTCCAAAAACCTGTCTCTTAGACACATGTCCGAGCCCACGAGACTCCTGAGCATCGCGGATGCCGGCGTGGGGTTGAAAAAAAAA
>CAMWYM010000047.1 GCA_947178475.1 uncultured Clostridium sp.
TTTATCATAGAAGACCAGTTATTTCTATTTACAGAAAAAGTTTCACAAACTCAATAACGCTGACAAACAGGGTGCAAGTAGAAACAGAGGGAAAATCACGGTTAAAGCGTATTGCCCTCTGTTCTATTCCGCAATATCAATCCTTTTCCTATGCTGCATGTGTATACCTATATGCCCGATACCCAAAATGACAGTTGCTATTAACATACATACGACTTTTCCATATATTCCCAACATAAAAAATGCAATAACCGGCAGAGTTGCTCCGGCAAGAGGTATACCCAAAAAGTCACTGTAAAAGTCTGATAACTTGCGTTCGCTCCGAAAATAACGTACCCACCATGCTTCATACATGATCATTAAAAGGAAAGCTGCAATCAGCCAAAGAGACCAAAGCGTCCATTTATGTATATTAAAATCAGAAAATATCAAGGAACAGCAAGAGGTCAATATTTGCCCTAATCTTTCAAAGAACAGCAGGATTTTATTTTCTTTTTCAGATGTATATCCCTGTGGCTTTCCTTTTGACCATATTATATTGGGAATAAACAACATCAATAAAAACAGTAGTCCTGTATATGAAAATCCTAGATTTCCAAACATACAATCATCCTCCCTCCAAAAGTTTTTTTGCTTCCTTACACCATTCCAAATATGTCTGATAAGTTTTTATACCAAACTCTACCGTAAGCAAATAATATTTGTGTGTACTGTCGCCATTCAAATTTTGATTCAAGATTGCTTCTGCCTGAAGTAAATATGGTAATTCTTCTTCGATTTTTTTCTCAAATGCTTCAATATGAAAGAGTGCTTGCTCTTCACCCAGCTCTTTTCCAAAAAATAATTTTAATAAGGTTTCATAACGAAGCTCGTCTTTTTCGATAGGCAATGTGAGCCATTTTTTCAAATAATCACGTCCGCTTTCGGTTATGGTATATATCAGCTTATTCCTTTTGCTTTCTGTATCTTCTCTTTTCGTAGCCAGACCACGATTAACCAAATCATTTAAGGCGGGGTATATGCTGCCATAGCTTGCACTCCAAAAATATTTGAGGCTGGTATCCATTCGTTTCTTTATTTCATATCCCGTTAATTCTTCATGGCTTAACAAACCTAAAATCACACAATCAATCTTTTTCTCATTTGCCATTGCTGTTTTCCTTTCTCTCAATTATTCCAAAAGTTAAGACATTTTTAGGGCAATCATCAATACATGTACCGCAATGAATACACTCTGGATTGCTAATGATCCCATGTTTTGTTTCACTCATTACGTCAATCCCCATAGGGCAGACCTTGTTACATTTTCCACAAGATACACAATTCTCTCTTTTGTCGGCCCTAATATGTATTCCCGGCAGGTGTAAAAATCTACGAAGTTTTATTCCCAATATCATAAATGGAGCCATCCAACAAAGGTAATGGCACCATGCCCTCTTCCCAAATAAAATAGAGGGAATAAATATCAGGCAAATAATCCCGTAATAGATAACATAGCTCTGAATAGAAGAAACGGAGATACCGTTTTCTGTTTCAAAGAAAAAATCTATCGCTACAATTTTCCCACTGTGAAAATAACACAAGGCAACTATGATTAGCCAAATGTCCCATACTGCAAATTTGATATAATTTCGGAACCCTTGCTTTGGCATTTTTTCATTGACTGCGAAAGCACATTCCTGCAATCCTCCCGCCGGACAAAAATGAGAACAAAACAATCTTCCCAAAGGGATAGACAGCACAAACATCAAAGTAAATACGATAAAACTCCCATTGATTATTCCCTTCACCCCTGCATTTATGATTAAAGCAGGGCTGAAATAATAGAGTGTGATAGGAAACAGGAGTAATGAAGTTATAAGCAATAGCTTTCTTATCCGTTGTCTTGTCATAGTAAAACCTCCATAAGTCAATTTGATATATCAGACTGATATATAATACGGCGTTTCTTTTTTTGTGTCAATAGCTTTATAGAAATCTCCTTCAAAAAGAAAAGTGACAATTTTGTAAGACAACCTGTCACACAGCTGTAATATTAAAGTTTTATAATGAGTATAGTCTAATCGTTGGGCTATACTTTTTTAATGGGAGAAAATATGGGATTTCAACGAAATTAACTGGGAGAGAAAATATGAGTGATTACAGAAAGCTGGCGTTTCGGTATCTCAAACTAAACCGTAAGAGGAGCATAGTGACCGTTATCGGTGTGACCGTAGCTGTTACAATTCTATATGTGATTCTGAATCTTGGCTGGAGTTCGCTTTTGGGAATAAGAGAGAATTTGAGAGATTCCCAGGATTATGAAATTGTTTTCCTTACAGAGAATCAAGAGCAGATTGAACAGATTATGGCGGATGACAAGGTGAAGAGTGCCTCTGTAGGACAATATTATGATGATGATTATGACGAACCCAAAATGTATGACCATGCATTGTATATTAACACGACAAACCCGTATCGCATGAATGCTGCATTAAAGAGCCTCAGCAGCAAATATGGAGTAAAGGGAGAGCTGAACTACTTATTAGCGGCAACCTATCTTCTGGATGGAGAAGGGAATATAATCGGGATTTTGGTTCTCGTTATTCTTTTGATTTCTTATATTTTTGCCATTTTCGGAGTGGGGATTATAAGGAATTCCATTCAGCTGACAACCTTAGAGCAGATTAAGGATTATGGTAATCTGCGGTGTATAGGTGCCTCGAAGGGACAGCTTAAAGCGATGATTTATATAGAGGGGGCAGTCTTAGAGATTTCCGGAATGGTTCTGGGTGTAATCGTGGGAACGATTGGAAGCATGATTATCGGGCGCTTTCTGGATATAGGCTTTCTTTTTGCAGACATGTTTTCCTCTGATGTCGGAAATAGCGCACTTCATGCAGGCTTTCATCTTCTCCCTGTTGTGCCAATCGCTATTGCATTTTTGGGAGATTTGTTCTTTGTGATGGAAGAAAATTGTAAGGTGATTGCCAATATGACACCGGTCAGTGCAATCCGGGGAGAATATCGAATCCGCAAGGAAAAGCTTAAAGTAAGAAGGAAGAGTATTTTTGGAAAGCTGTTTGGAATAGAGGGAGATTATGCCTACAAAAGCATCATGCGTAATCCCGGGCGGTTTCACAAGACCGTGTGGGCATTGGGAATTGGCATCGCAGCCTTTATCGCAATTTCCGGTGTTGGCAGTTCGCTGAACAAAATTATCAGGGATGAGCAGGAACGCTATAAATATTATCACGTTTTTTTTAAGAATATATTTGACATGGAGGATACCGCAGATGAGGTCAAAAGCAGCCTTCCCCCTGGCAGTGTGCTGAAAAAGCTTACAGACCTTGACGAGATAACAGATGCAAAACGGATGTATTGCGCAAAAGTCGGGCTGGTGAATTGGAGGGAACATTATAAGCGCTATACAGAGGAGTATCTGGAAGACACTTGGAGTGGGATTGTTTACAAAAGATACTATGAGCATTATGAGGCGGAGCTTGATGAAGAAGGGAAATTGACGTTTGGCTTGAAATATCTTTCCGAAATAGACTGCTACGGATATGATAAGGAGGATTATGAAAGGTATCAGTCTGTGTTGGTGGATGGCACGTTAGATGTCAGTGAAAATGGTATTGTATTGGTAAACCATGGCACGGTTGAGAAGCGAGAAGAAGATATGGAAAGCCTGAATACAGAATATATAGATGTGGATTATACCGATTATAAGGTGGGAGATACCATTGATTTGTTGGACATGCAAAAATTCAGGGCAGATATCAGTGAAAAGCTTAAGGATTTATCCGTAAAATATAAGGCTGAGAGGGAGAAGGTTTCCGGGAATGACGAAGCCGCAGAGCAGGAGCGAGAGTCTCTGGAGAGTGAATATATCGACCAAAAAAACCAAATAGTGTGGGAGTGCAAAGAGCAATTAATTGCCGATGGCTGCTATAAGACATATACGATAGAAGGGATTGTGGAGGATGATGTAAACCATTATACCACCGGTGCAACATTTATACTGCCCTTAGAGCAGTATTTTGCAGTGACCGGAACGGACGAGTCTATGGTAACCGGTATGCAGTACCATTTTGATAAATTTCTGCTAAATAAATATTTCCGTGCTATTGATGGATGGGATTATGATGGAGAGACAGAAACTTCTGTTTATCCAAACATCATGGCAATGTTTCAGAGTACAAAATACGGGCTGGCAGGTTTTTTGCTATTTGTTGTATTTATTGTCATGATGTCCACCTTTAATATCATCAATACAACGGCAGGTAATCTGCATTTGAGGCAAAAGGAATTTGCACAGCTTCGGGTGATTGGAGTTTCAAAGAAGCGTCTGATAAAGATGGCATTGTTGGAAGGTGTCATTGCAACTATTGCCGCCAATATAGTGGGTATTATTATCGGATATTTATTAAGCTTTGGATTGTTCCGGCTGGTGATTACAACGTTATTTAGCTATCGGTATCAATTTCCTGTCGGTGCAGCATTGGCGGGAGCCATAGTATCTGCCCTGATTCTTTGTGGCTCCATTTATGTACCGTTAAAGGATATCAAGATGAATATAGCAAGTGATTTAGCAACAGGAGGGGATTAAAATGATGAAGGATTATAAGAAACTGGCAGTCCGGTATCTCAAGATGAACCGCAAGAGGAGTATAGTCACCGTTGTTGGTGTAGCGGTAGCTGTGACTATTCTGTATGTGATTTTGAATCTTGGCTGGAGTGCACTTTTAGGGATGAGGGAGAACTTGAGAGCTTCCCAGGACTACGAGCTTGTGTTCCTGACAGAGAATCAGGAACAGATTGAACAGATTATGGCAGACGATAAGGTAAAGAGTGCTTCGGTGGGACAATACTATTATTATGACTACAATGAGCCCAAAATGTATGACAATGCATTATATGTTAACACGACAAACCCATATCGTATGGATGCTGCTTTGGAGAGTATCAGCAGCAAATATGGAGTAAAGGGAGAAGAAAATTATTTATTGGCGGCAACCTATCTTCAGGGCGGAGAGGGAAATATGACCGTGATCTGTATTCTTCTTGTCCTTTTAATCTCTTTTATTTTTGCTATTTTCGGAGTAGGGATTGTGAGGAATTCCATTCAGCTGTCAACCTTGGAGCAGATTAAGGATTACGGTAATCTGCGGTGTGTAGGTGCCTCGAAGAGACAGCTAAAGGCTGTGATTTATGTAGAAGGAGCAATCTTGGAGATTTCAGGAATTGTTCTGGGTATAATCGTGGGAACGATTGGCAGCTTGATAATCGGACACTTTCTTGATGCGGGCTTTCTCTTTAGAGATTTCGCTCCATCCGATATCGGAAATGCAGCACTTCATGCAGGTTTTCATCTTGTTCCCATTGCGCCGATTGCCATTGCATTTTTAGGAGATTTGTTCTTTGCGATGGAAGAAAATTGTAAGGTGATTGTCAATATGACGCCGGTTAGTGCAATCCGTGGAGAATACCGGATTCGTAAAGAAAAGCTTAAAGTCAGAAGGAAGAGTATTTTTGGAAAGATATTTGGAGTAGAGGGGGATTATGCCTACAAAAGCATCATGCGCAATCCCGGAAGGTTTCGCAAGACCGTGTGGGCGTTGGGAATTGGCATTGCGGCTTTTATTGCAATTTCCGGTATTGGCAGTTCGCTGAACAAAATTATCAGGGATGAACAGAAACAGTACAAATATTATCATGTCTTTTTTGAAAATATATTAGATCCAAAGGATACCGCAGATGAGGTGAAAAGCAGTCTGCCCCCAAGTAATGTACTGGAAAAATTTACTGAATTGGATGAGGTGACGGATGCAAAAAGGATGTATTCTGCCAGAATCGGGTTGGCAGATGGGGAGACATACTATAAACATTATACGGATGAGTATATGACAGATTCCGCAAATGGAATTTATAACAAAGCACTCTATGACGAGTATGAGAATTTTATGGAACAAGAGGTATATGAAGGGCTTGAATATATTTTTGAAATAGACTGTTATGGATATGATTCGGAAGATTATGAAAGATATCAGTCTGCATTGGTGGATGGTACGTTAGATGTCAGTGAAAACGGAATTGTATTGGTTAACCACGGCAGAGTCGTGAAAAGTGAGGAGGAAACGGGGAGCCTAAATATAGAATATATAGATGTGGATTATACTGATTATAAGGTTGGGGATACCATCGATTTGCTGGATATGCAAAAGCTCAGGGCAGATATCAGTGAAAAGCTTAAGGATTTATCCGTAAAATATGAGGATGAGAGGGATAAGCTTTCCAGGCTTTCCGAAAATGAAGAAGAGGCTGCAGCAGCAGAGAGAGAAAGTCTGGCTCTGGAGGAGAAATATACGAAGGAGAAAGCAAAGGCTGTGTGGGAGTGCAGGAATCAGTTGATTGCTGAAGGATGCTATAAAACATATACCATAGAAGGAATTGTGAAGGAAGATATAAATCATTATAACACTGGTGCGGTATTGATATTGCCTTTAGAGCGCTATTTTGCATTGACTGGGACGGATGAGTCAATGGTAACCGGTATGCAGTACCATTTTGATAAATTTCCAGTAAATAAATATAACCGTATTGTTTATAATGAATGGGGTGAATATGGTGAGTATTTGGAATTTGGTATAGAATCAGATGAAGGAATGGAGGCTTCTTCTTATCCTTTTTTCATGGAATTGCTTCAGAATACAAAAAATTACTTGATGGGGTTTTTACTATTTGTTGTATTTGTTGTTATGATGACTACCTTTAACATCATCAATACAACAGCCGGAAGTCTGCACTTGAGACGAAAGGAATTTGCGCAGCTTCGGGTAATCGGAGTTTCAAAGAATCGCCTGGTTAAGATGGTGTTGTTAGAGGGTGTCATTGCAACCATTGCCGCTAATATAGTCGGTATTATTTTCGGATATATATTGAGCTTTGGATTGTTCCGTCTGGTGATTACAACGTTATATGGATATCAGTATCAATTTCCTGTGGGTGCAGCGTTAGTAGGAGTTCTGGCATCAGCCCTGATTCTCTGCGGCTCCATTTATGTACCGCTAAAGGATATAAGGATGGATATGGCAAGTGATCTGGCAACCGGAGGGGATTGATATATGAATGATTATAAGAGTCTGGCCGTTCGATATCTTAAAATGAATAAAAGAAGAAGCATTGTAACAGTTATGGGGGTGGCTACAGCAGTTATCGTTTTATACATGCTGCTGAATCTCGGCTGGAGCATGATTTTACATGAGCGGGAGAAAATAAGGCAGGAGAAAGATTATGAGCTTGTGTTATTTACAGAGAGTCAGAGCCAGATTCAACAGATTATGGCGGATGACAGGGTCAAGAGTGCTTCTGTGGGACAATATTATGATTATGACTATTATGAGCCCCAAATGTATAGTAATGCATTATATATTAATACCCAAAGCCCGTACCATATGGAAAGAATTCTGGACACCCTCCGCAGTACCTATGGGGTAGAGGGAAAGACAAATTATGAATTGTCAATCCTATATTTTCAGGTTGGGAATGGAGAACCGATGGTGCTTATTCTCCTTATTATTCCACTGATTTCTTTCGTGTTTGCAATTTTTGGTGTGGGAATCGTGAGAAATTCTATTCAGCTTTCTATATTAGAGCAAATTAAGGATTATGGAAATCTGCGGTGTGTGGGGGCATCAAGAGGACAGCTGAAGGCTGTAGTATATATAGAGGGAGCGATTTTGGAAATTACTGGAATGATTTCTGGTATAGTAATAGGAACCATTGGCTGTATGATTGTTGGATATTTTTTGAAATGGGATGCAGGCTTTCATCTTTTGCCGGCTATTCCGATTGTCATTGCTTTTTTGGGAGATTTATTCTTTGCCATGGAAGAAAACTGTAAGGTGATTGTCAATATGACGCCAATCAGTGCAATCCGGGGAGAATATCGGATTCGCAAGGAAAAAATCAAGATGAGAAAGCAGAGCATTTTTGGAAAGCTGTTTGGAATAGAAGGAGATTATGCCTATAAGAGCATTATGAGGAATCCGGGCAGGTTTCATAGGACAGTTTGGGCAATGGGAATAGCAATGGCAATGTATATCGGGATATCCGGTATAGCAAACTCTTTAAATCATATTATTACGGACGCACAGGAAGAGTATAAGTATTTTCAGGTATATTTTGAAAATATATTGGAACCGGAAAGCGCGGTGGATGAAGGGAAAGCAGGTCTTCCGCCATCAGAAGTGTTGAGGGAGATTTCTGATTTGGAGGAGACGGTAGAAGCGAAGAGAATCTATTCTTCCAATGTCATGTTTGCAGATATAGATAGTTATTATAAACATATTTCAGAGGACTATGGGACACAAACCATGAGGGGGAGTAATTGGATAGCCTTGTATGAAGGTGTAAAGGAGGGGAAACCTGCCAGGCTGGAGTATTTTATTTCAACCATTTCCTGTTATGGATATGATGAAGAAGATTATGCCAGATATAAAACGGCGTTAATGGATGGAACCTTGGAGGTCAGTGAAAATGGTCTCGTCCTTGTCAATCATGGAAGGGCGATGAAAGGGGATCTGGAATCTGCGGCTCCAATCGAACTGATAGGTATGGATTATACAATGGATGTGGATTACACAGATTATAAGGTTGGAGATACAATTGATATCGTAGATATGGCAAGGTGCAGGGCGACTATACAGGAAAAGCTTGGAAGGTTGACTGCGGAATATGAAGCAAAAAAGAAAGAGCTCTCTGCTTTACCGGATGAGGATGAAAATAAGGGGAAGGAATTGTCAAAATTGGAAAACGAATACTGGTCAACGAGAATGCAGCTTATAATAGACTGCAGAAATCAGTTAGTTGATGAAGGGTATTATAAAACTTATACCATTGAAGGAATCGTAAATGATGATGTGAATCGCGGTGACAATGGTGATCTGGTTGGAGCTGTTTTTATATTACCGCTGGAACGGTATTATGCATTTACAGGGACAGATGAATCTGCGGTAACCGGTATGCAGTATCATTTTGATAAATTTCCGGTGAAAAAGTTTGGACGTATTATCAATTATGAAGAAAATTTTTATAGCTTTAGCTGCGATGTATCTGACTATCCGCTGCTTCTGTATGAAATTCAGAATGTAAAATATTGGCTGCTGGGATTTTTGCTATTTGTCATTTTTATTGTAATGATGGCGAGTTTTAATATTATCAATACTACGGCCGGTAACCTGCATTTAAGACGGAAGGAGTTTGCGCAGCTCAGAGTGATTGGCATTTCTAAGAATCGCTTGATGAAGATGGTGTTGCTGGAGGGTGTGATTACAATGCTTGTTGCAAATTTGATAGGGATTGTGATTGGGGGAGGACTAAGCTTTGGAGTATTTCTGATTATTACAATAATATTTGGATACACATATCGAATACCGGTAGCTGCGATAGTGTTAGGGATTTTGATATCTGCCGGGATTTTTTGTGGCTCCATATATGTACCGCTAAAGGGGTTAAAGCAGGATATGGCGGCTGATTTAGCTATTGGTGGAGATTAAAATAAAGAAACTATTATTAAGAGAAAAATAGAAAAGGAGGATTTAATTATGGATATCGTAACAATGGAAAATGTAACAAAGGTATATGGTGAAAATGAGACAAGAGTATGGGGGCTGCATAACGTGAACCTGAAGGTGGAACAGGGTGAGACACTGGCAATTGTCGGGGCCTCCGGTTCCGGTAAATCAACGCTGCTGCATATTATGGGAGGAGTAGATGTACCTACTAGCGGGAAGGTCGTGGTAGACGGGAAAGACATTACCAAGTTAACGGATGAGCAGATGTCTGTGTTCCGCAGAAGGAAGATTGGATTTGTATTTCAGGCATACCATTTGATTCCGGTGCTGTCTGTCGAGGAAAATATAACGATGCCGATTCTGCTTGACCACAGAAAGCCGGATAAGGAGTATATTGAGCATATCATGGATATGTTAGGGCTTCAGGACAGAAGGAAGCATCTGCCGAACCAGCTTTCTGGTGGACAGCAGCAGAGGGCGGCTATTGCAAGGGCACTGGCAAACAGACCGTCTCTGATTCTTGCGGACGAGCCTACGGGAGCATTGGATTCCAAAAACGGTAATGAGGTAATTACGCTGCTTCAGAATTCAGTAAAGCAGTTAAACCAGACCTTGGTATTGATTACGCATAATATTGATTTGGCAAGGGAGGCAGACCGCATTGTGAAGCTGGCAGATGGAGAGATAGTAGAGTAAGGGGGTTGGCGGAATTGAAGAGATTATTATGTTTATTTATGTGTATATGTCTGGGACTGTTAGGAAATGCCGGGATAGTTAAGGCGGCAACACCCAGAGTGATGGTATCTGATTATTCGGTTGATGGGGAAGAGGTTATCGCAGGGAAGGACTTTACGCTTACGATTACGTTGAAAAATACTGCCACGAAGGCTGTTAAAAATGTCAAGCTCTCCATCACTACAGAGAACGGGGAGCTGCTGCCGGCAAAAGGAGCAGGTACCGCTTATGTGGAGCAGATTGATGCGGACAGTGAGGAACCCATTACTTTTAAAATGACGGCGGCAAATGGTTTGGAAGAAAAGGCATATAAGCTTTCAGTAAAGACGGAATACGAAAGCTCCGGGGGCTGGGAGTATACTGTAGATGATACAATATTTATTCCGGTTTCACTGGGACAAAGGCTTTCGGTGACGGATGTATTTTTGCCGGAGGCATATGTGGAGCTGGGAGATACAGTTGAGGTTAGTGCCGTCGTTAACAATTTAGGAGAGGGTATGCTCTATAATGTGTCTGCGAAAATACAGGGGGATAATCTACAGGAATTAGAAAATTATGTAGGCAATATCGAGTCAGGGAAAAGCGGCACGGTGGATGCTCTGACTAAGGCGATTGTAGTGACAGAGGGCAACCATGCAAAAAATAAGATAATTATTTCCTATGAGGATAAAGAGGGGAATGTCTTTGAACAGGAGAGAGTTATCGAAGTAAATGTTGCTGAGCCGGTATACGAGAATCTGGAAAAAGTGAAGGACAAAAAGGACAACTCAGACCTAATAAAAGGGACACTAAAGATACTGTTAATTATTGTTGTTGTGGCAGGTGTGATTTGGTTTTTTGATAAGAGAAGGAAGCGTAAGCAGCAGATGCTGGATGACTTTATCAACTAATACAGCGAATAATGAATTTCTGGTATATTCACTGTACCGGAAAGAAGAATGGAGAGAAGTTTATGACTTGGATTTGGCATATGTGTTTCACAAATATGAAACAAAGAGGGGTTCGGACCTTCTTGACAATTCTCGGTGTTGTGATTGGCGTTATTTCCATCGTATCTCTGCTGGCAATCGGAATCGGCGTGAAGAATGAATTAATGTCTTTGGTGGAATCTACCGGCAGTGTGACGGAGGTTACGGTGTACGGTGTCACAGAGGGGAAACGGAAGGATAAAATGATTACGGACCGCAGGGCAGCCGATATAGAGAAGTTGGAATATGTAGAAGCCGTTTATCCGCAGCAGACGTTGTTCACAAGGATACAATATAATCGGTATACAGGCTATTCTCAGATTGTGGGGGTACCGGAGAGCTATTTAAAGCAGGTTAAAGTGGGCAAGGGAGAGAGTCCGTCAACGGATGGCTTAAAGCCGGAGCTGTTAATGGGCAGTTATGTAATGGATATGTTTTTTAATGAGAATACCGGTGTGTCTTATACAGAAACAAATGAGGATGACGAGGAGAAGAAAGATATGTCGGGTGAGAATTTGTCTGTATACTTTAATCTGGCCGAGGAAGAGGCAGGCTATCATTTAAAGGTATCCGGCATGACTAAGGAGGTTTCCTACAGTATATATTGTGACCTCGATGTTTTAAAAAAATATTTAAAACGTATTGCAAATGATGGGAAGATTCCGGGACAGCCTGTTGATGCAGACGGCAATCCCTATAACGAATGGATTTACGATAGTGCAATCGTGAAAGTTGATGATGTGGAGCATGTGGAAAAGGTAATTAAGCGGCTGCAGGATATGGGATTCCAGACGGAAAATAATAAAGAGCTTTTGGATTCCATGCAGCGGGAAATCAAAATCGTACAGATTCTCCTTGGTGGAATCGGTATGATTGCCTTGATTGTGGCGGTAATCGGAATCGGAAATACAATGACAACTTCCGTGTATGACCGTATCAACGAGATTGGAATTTTGAAGGTGTTGGGCTGTGACCCGGATGAGCTGTTGTACCTGTTTTTGCTGGAATCAGGAATTCTGGGAGGCTTAGGCGGTTTGATCGGGATTCTGATTTCTTACGGAATGACGGAAATCGGTGTCAATAAGCTGGCAATCAAGCTGTTAAAAATGCCAAAGGGAACAGAGCTTGCAGTGATTCCGCCGTGGCTTGCAGTCTCAGCCTTTCTCTTTGCGGTTCTCCTTGGAGTTCTCGCCGGATTTTTCCCTGCAAGGTGGGCGGCAAAGCTAAAGCCCATTGATGCGGTAAGGAAGTAAAGTCAGCTTGTGATGATAGAATAACAACATATAACGAAGTACCCCCGCAGCTTGCTGCGGGGTTTTTGCCGTGCATAGTGTAAAACGCAGATATTCGTCTGTAAATGGCAAAATATCAAAATCCCCCTTGTGATGGTTGTGAAATATAATTAAAATAATAGTTTTGATGCTGTGTTCTGTGAGTTAACGATTTTGAAATGAAGCTCTAAGTTTGCATTTTCTATAAACTGATATAAATAGTGAAATTTATAGATATTTTTATGTTACAGAATTAAAAATCAATTTATTGGGAATTAAAATTTTGTTGTCCCGGAAGTGTATCTTTAGTAAAATAATATTTACATAAATAAATTTTTGCAGGAAAGATAAAAGCTAAAGAGAACGGGGGATGAAGTTTGAGAGGGAGAGATGTTTTATTTTTTATAACCATAATGTTTAATTGCCTATTACGTTTGATGATTGTGTGCAGCTTTGCTGCCTGTATATTGTCAATCTGTAATATGCAGTATGTATCTGCAAACAATCAAAATGTTCAGTATTCTTATGATTCTTTGGGGCGGATTTCCATTGCCCGATATCCGGATGGGACAGAAATTAAATATCAATATGATGCTGATGGGAATGTTTTATCCTGTGATAAAGTAATGGGACAAACAATTCCTGATGATAAGGAACAGACTGGGGAAAAACCAGTAGGAGGAGAACAGACGGGAGAGAAACCGTCTGCAGGAGAGAACGGAGACAAGCAAACGGGGAATAACCAGCCTGTAATATCTGATTCTCCGCAGTCTTCAGCTGAAGATATCAAATATTATAATCAATTTAAAAAAAGAAAACCGGTAATAAAATCGTTAAAGCGGAGTAAAAGCAAAAAGAAATATTATCTGAAAGTACAAATTAAACAGATTAACAATATCGGGATATATGGTGAGAACGGATACCAGATAAAATATGCATTAAATTCAAAGTTCAAAAAGGCAAAAGTGATAAAAATAATCAGAAATAAGAGGGGTTCTATTACAAGCAAGAAATGGAAAGTAAAAAGGAGAAAGACATACTATGTAAAGGTCAGGGCATATATGAAGACAAAGACAGGACAAACCATTTATTCTAAATATAGTAAGGTAAAAAAGATAAAGACAAAATAGATATTTTAGATATTTAAACGAATGATGAAAAGGGGAGTTTGGATGAGAAGTATGGGAAAGAGATTAACAGCGATCGGATTAATAATCATTATGGTACTTCAGATTTCGCATCTGGAGAATTATGGGAGTGTACGACAGGTATCGGCAGCATCAATGGAAGCGGATGTGGATTCTGCGGAGCAGGACAGCGAAGCAGATAGCTGGGACTTCGATGATCAGGAAGCGGAAGAGCAGGAGACAGAGGAACAGGAAACAGAGCAGGAGGATGTGCCGCAGTCTGAGAATGTGGAGGAGAATCAAGAGGTACAGCAAAGCATGGAGGCAGAAGCTGACGATGGTATAGACTGGCAGGAATTTGTCGTCAGTGGAGGCGTTATTGAAGGGGATTATAGTAATGAGGAAGCGGTTAAGTTAACCGGTGATATACGCATTACAGGTGATCTGGCTGTATGTAATCCTATAAATTTGAATGGGTATGCTCTGATTGTGGAGGGAGCGGTGACACAATCCGGTGATTTGATTGTAAACGGTGATTTGATTGTAAATGGCGACTATGTCTGGAAGCAGGGTAATCTTACATTTCAAAACGGATATGCGCAAATAACCGGTAACCTTCAAGTGGAGAGTCAATCTGAACATGAATTTTCCATGGAACATGAGGGGGATTATATTCTCATAGAAGGTGATTTTGTATTAGGGAAATACAATGAATTGACAACGAATATCACAGATGGAACACTTGAGCTGAAGGGGGATTTTATACAGCAGGTAATTACAGAATGGTATGATATTGATTATCCGGAAAGTGATTTCTATGCTGGCGGAAACAGTACATTATTACTTTCCGGTGAGGAGAAGCAGAACATTTATGTGGCAAAGGAAAGCTCAGGCTTCCGGAATATTGCTGTGTCAACATATAATCTGGAAATGGATGAGAACGGTAAATATCTCTTTGGGGACAGACAGATAGGTTTCAGTGGTCTGTGTAACTATGAGAGTTACGAGGACTATGGATGTCCGACAACATATGGATATGCAGTGTATGACAGGATAAAACCGGATTCCGGGGTAATCTATGGTTCCTGCTATTATATCGGGGAACCGTTGCATCTGAATGGAAGCAGCTTGACGGTTGTCGGAGACTTTATCCAGAACGGAGATTTATACTCGGAAGGAGGTAATCTGTGTGTATATGGCGATTACAGAATACAGTCTATAAATGGAAGCGGTAAATATGGGGAAACAACAGGAAAGCTCGTGGTACAAAGGGATTGTTCAATCCGTGTACATGGTGACTTTGTAACAGAATCTGTCACTGACCATACGGGGTTGCTGACTAATGGGTATTGGTATTTTTATGGGAATTTATATCAGCTTGGAAAAACCGCTAAAAATTTCTTTACCTGTGGTAATTTGAAAATTTATATTCAAAATAAACCTTCCAATAAGGTAAGGGAGAGCCATATTGTAATGGATAATCCTTTAGATAATCCGATAGTTTACCTGTATTGCCCGACATCGGAAGTGAAAATCGCAATTGATAACGGTGTGTGCCTTAGTGGATACTCCTCATTGGGAGCTTATTCCGGTTATGTCATTGTAAAAGAGGTGACAACGTCCGCATATTATGAGGGAGAAGTAAGGATTATATCCGATGCAAAGATATATAGAACTCTGCGGGTTAAGGGAAATATTACGATAGAAGCAGATGTGGAAGTTATGGCTTCGATGGAGGCTACAGAGAATATTACAATAGAAGCAGATGTGAATGTTATCGCTTCGATGCAGGCTGGTAAAAATATAGTCATAAAAGGGGGAGTGTTCACCATTGACGGAGGCAGCGTATCTGCTGACATGGTGAGTTTTCAGGATGGAAGTGACAGTGCGCTGGTAATGGAAAAGGGTGGCAGCAATATTTATTGCGGAGAATTTTATTACGGAAGTGACAGAGAATCGGGGAAGCTCACCAATGGCAATATTCAATTTACGAGAGATTTTTATGTAAAAGATACGGGAACACCGGATAACTTTGTGTGTTCCGGTAATCATAGGGTGACAGCCTGCGGAAGCGGCGCTGACCAGCATATTACCATAGAAAATCCGGCATCTAATATAGAAGCCTTATATGTGTCTTCCAGTGGTTCTGTGAAATCCTCGGATGATACGGTGATTCATAGGGTAATAAATTCCTCCGGTACATATATATGGGAAGGGATTGAAGGATATACGCTGGACAGGGATGAGACCTATAACGAAGATATGTTTTTAACAAGTGGTACGCTGGACCTAAACGGACATACATTAACAGTCAATGGCGATTTATATGCAGAGCAGGGTAAGATATACATTCATGGCGGTAATTTAATCGTAAATGGTGACCTGAAATTTGTGTATCGTGACTGGCAAAGCGGTAAACCGGAGGTGGGAACTTCCAAGGCAGATCTGGTAATGAGCCATGAAGGAGACAGAGTGGATATTAACGGGGACTGGTATTGCATTTTTTCTTCAGGCAGCCTTGGTAAAATGCAGAAAGGCGACGTATATCTTAAAGGAAATATGATGCTTGAAGGAGCAAACAGTGTAAGCTCGTCTTCCAGGAAAAACGTTATGGCTGGGACCAATCTGCATTTGACAGGTAATACAAAGCAGACTGTTGCGGAGGATGCGGCATACTTTTTGCTAAAAACCGGAGACTTTATTGTTGAAAACGGACAGGAAATTGAGGTTAAGCTCCCGATACAGATAGACGGTGTGCTGCGAACTTCGGAAAACTATCAATTTTCCAAGATTACGGTAAAGAATTTAGATAACATTGACGGACGCTTTTTTAAAGGCAACATAGAAGTACTTGAGTCCCAATTGACGGATGATATCCGGATTGAAGGGGATTTGAGTATTAAAGGGATAACGGATCTTTGTGGATACAGTATCCATGCCGATAAGGTTACGATAGATGCAAAGACTTACCTGTCAGGTGGAGGTATCTATGCCAAACAGCTCTACATGAACGAAAAAATCTATATGCAAAACCCTGAGGATATTATCAGGACAGGTGATTTGTATATAGACATCACAACCAAAGATTCAGATTATATGACAGAGGGAAATATCTATATCACAGGGGATTTCACAGATAATACAAATAGGTATTATTCTTTCCTGCCCTCTGGTAACCACGCAGTTGTCTTTGATGTGCCGGGAATTTCGAAAGCAAGTATTACATTTAACAATGACAGTTCCAAGTTAAATCGTGCGGTGTTTAACAACCGGATTAGCAGCTATTCTATAAACCGGAAGCGGGAAGAAATAGCAAAGGAGCTGATTATCGGATATGACGATCAGGAAAAACCAGTGCCCCCAAGTGCGGTTACATGCACAAGCGTTAACTGTTTTATGGCGAGACTGGAATGGGATGAAGCAACAGACAATATGGAGGTTGAATACTATAAGCTGTACAGGGACGGAGAATGTATCAGTGAAACAGATGAAACACGGTATATAGATGTGGTGCTTCAGGCAGGTACCACTTACGATTATAGTGTGAGTGCGGTAGATGTGGCAGGCAATGAATCGGACCAGAGTGAGGTGATAAAGGTAACTACGTTGCCGGATAAGGAGGCACCGGTGTTTTCAAAGACGCCAAGTATAAAAGTGGAGGAAGACAGGCTGACCATTGTATGCAAGTCTGCCTTTGTAGATTCCCGCACTTATGTTGACCATTACATCTTGACAAAAGATGGGGAAGAGGTTGCACAGCTTATTGATGATGCCAGTGTCGATTATTTAGGTCTGAACAAGAAATATGTTACCCTACAGGTACAGGAGGGTAATCCTGTCTATACGGAGGAGGGACTGGAATACGGTAAGCTGCATGAATACTGTTTATATGCAGTAGATGCGGCGGGGAATATATCCGAGGGATATACAATGAAGGTTGTGGCGAATTACCCGCCAGACATTGCAAAAGGGTTTTCTGTAATGTCGGAAAACGGATATAATATTATTTCGGTTGAAAAGAGCGGTACCGCAGAGTGTGCATCTTACAGGGTGTACAGAGACGGTAAATGGATAGGCGGTATCGAGAATGATAAGGCGGGGATGGCAGCTTATATAGACACAGGAGTTAAGGTAGGCGGTAGCTATACCTATTATATCAGGACATGTAATAGGTATGGTACCTTAGGCGAGCCGACAGAGGAATGTGAGGTAGAGACTATAGACGAAACAGTTCCGCCGGTTATTGCGGAGGTACGCAGCAGTATTCCGGGGAATATTATCAATGAAGATGTACAGCTTCAGGTAAGAGCAACGGATAAAGGAGGAGTGCGGCGTATCCGTGCGTATCTTGTAAAAAGGGGAGAAGAGGAACAGAAGGAAGTGTGTGACAAGGCAGCCTTTGAAGTAGACACCTCACTGACAGTGGAATTTAGGATTAATGTAGAGAAGCTGATGGGAATCTATGATCTCCATATTGTTGCGGCAGATTACAGTGGTAATGAATCAGAACAGGTAATCACCTACAAAATGAATATTGACGGACTGCCGCCGGTTAAGCTTTTGAAGAAGAGGACAACTGCAACGGAGATTTTCTTAGAATGGGAAGAGGTAGAAGGGGCAGCTTATTATGCTGTGGAATATAAAGCGGGAAGCAGCTATACCCGGATATATGCGACAAAGGGAACAAGCGGCTGCATCAACAATCTGGCCGATGGGATAGAATACCGGTGCCGTATTGTTGCGTATGACGAGGATGGAGTAAGGGGACTTGCCACGGAGGATATTGTTGTTACCACAAAGGATGATACAGAAGCACCAACGATTACGAAAATATATCAGGACTCCAGTGTGATTGCACTGGATACCGCTTTGGAAGTAGGTTATCAGGATAATATAGAGGTGAGTAAGGTCCGTGCATACTATCGGAAATCCGGTGAAAACGACTGGAGTTTAATCAATGAAGCAGAGGTGGGTAGCAAATCAGGGAGTGTCAGACTGGTATGGGATAAGGAAGGTTTGGATGCCGGAGTCTATGAGGTATATTATCAGGCGGAGGACCACAACGGAAATCTCAGCCGGAAGGTTATTGGAACCTACGAATTGGATTTGGAGGGACCGGTGATTCATAATCTGGTGCTGACACCGAAGGACTGGCAGATTAGACTTCAATGGGATGCTTTTGAAGATAAGGATTATAGTAGCTATAAGCTTGGGCGTATTCTGGCTTCCGAATATGATGCTGCTGTCAGCGAAGGCAGAAGCTATACTCATAATGTAATGATTATAGATGACGGAAAAGATGAACGGATGTATGAGGAAATGGTATCTCCAAAGGAAGAATACGTTTACATTTTGTATGCCTATGACCGATATGGAAATGTCACTACAGCCAGTGTGCGTGGACGTTCTATTGATAACGACATTTTTCCGCCAACAGTGGCTGCGCTGTCACCGTTGGTTGCAGCCAAGGATGTAGCAATTTCGCTGTCTGCCAGTGGGAGTACGGATAATGATGAGGTGGCTTCCTATGAATGGGATATGGGAAATGGTGATGTAGTGCAGGGAAAGGATTGTGAGTATATCTATAACGAAGCGGGGACCTATGATGTGACACTGACAGTAGCAGACAGAAGCGGTAACCGTGCTTCCAAAACCACAACGGTAACGGTGGCAAAGGATGTCGGAATGGTAAAGGTGATAGTTGTTTCCGGAACTGATAGGCTGTCAGGTGCCGATGTAGTGGCATGTGTGAATGGAAAAGTCTGCCATAGCGGAGGAGAATCCCTGACAGACAGTCAAGGAGAGCTATCCTTTCCGATGGCAGCGGGAACCTATCGTTTTGCGGCATATAAGGATGGATACATACCGCAGGAGGCAGAGGTTACCGTAGAGGTAGGAAAGAGCAAAGCGGTTATCATTAATCTGAAAAAAGGAGAAATGGTGACGGCAGAATTTGACACCAAAAGAATGACTCCGGAGGAGATGGAAAAGGCGGGGATTGATACCAAATCAAATAAGACGGTATTTGAGTATACAGTTAATTTGAACTTTGATAAAGATAACATGCAAACCGTTGTTTTTAACAGCACAACGAATCATGGGGAATATATTTTTCTGGGTTCTACTGCCTCCATAGAGGGACAGGATAAAGATAAGGATAAAGGTAAGAAAAAGGGTAAGATTACAGTAGATAATATATCCAATGACCCGGAACATCCGGTTTATCTTGTTACACAAATAGTTCAGGTCAATATATCATGGATGAAAAGCATCTATCAGGTGGATGTCACTATATGCAATGAGGCGGGTGAGTCCTTCCGTCTGGAAGATGCAAAGGCAGCGCTTAATCTTCCTGATGGACTGGACTTAGTAAGCATGCAGGAGGGAAAAGCTAAGAAGGATTGGAAGATCGGAACCTTACAGGGAGGGGATAGTAAGACACATACATGGTTTGTAGGGGGCAGCAAGTCCGGCAGCTATCCGCTTCAGATAGATTTGGAGGCGATAATGCAGCCATTTAACAAAAAGATTTCCAAATCTCTGGTTTCCCTCCATGAGTTGGAGGTTAAGACTGGCGAGGGGCTGCACCTGTATATCTACCCGGAAGAGGATGCTTATATCGGAGAGGCTTACTATGTCCAGTTTCAGCTAAGCAATGAATCGGATATGGATTATCATTATGTGACTACCCGTTTTGGGAAGTATAGCACGACAACTTCAAAGGCTACCGTGATTAAAATCTGGGATGAGAACGGTCAGCAAAAGTCAGACCCTATTCCGATAGATACCGGAATCGACTATTATGTGCCGGACGATATGAAAAACACTGCCAAGATAACTTTATGCAAGAAGGATAAATGCAAATTTGATACATTGGAGGCAGGAGAAACAGTTTGTGGAACCATGATAGTACAGTTTGATGCGGATGGGGATCCCAACACGGAATACTACCATCTCCTGAATAAATATGTGGAGGAGCTTGATGTGAATAACACAGGTATAGCAGTTACCCTTAAGCCGATTAAATCTCATTTGACGAAGAAGACGCTTAGGGTAAATCCGACGCCAAAGCCGACGCCAACGCCCACGCCAAAGCCGACGCCAACGCCAACCCCTCCGCCAACTCCGGGCAATACGCAGAGCGTTAAAGACCCGGTTAATCTGATGACAGGAGCCTTTACCATTGACCATGTGGTGGCGGCGGTATCCGGTGCATCCGCTTTGTCCTTTGACCTGTCCTATAACTCCCTGTATGCCGAGACCGCGGGGGAAGCCGGCAGGGGCTGGTATCACAACTATGAGAAGCATATAGAACAGCAGGGTTCTGTTATCACTTTTTATCAGAATCCGTATGAGATCCTGTCCTTTGTGGAATCGGAGGAGACTGCAAATATCGTGTGTGGAACACTCGAGGGTAATACAATTACTTTGGCAGACGATTCTTCGGTGGAGCGGATTTATGATCAGGCGGGTACCGATAATGGGAAATACCGGATTACAAAAAATAAGGACGGGTATATTTTATCAAGCGGACAGGAGAAATATACCTTTGACCGGAATGGTATGCTGACTGGCTATGTGGACGAAAGCGGACACGCAGTTATTGTGACAAAGTCGGAAAAGACATTGACTGTTACGGATAAGGCGACAGGCAAATCCATTACAGCAGCTTATAACGAGGAGGGAAGAATCATCGGCATCACGGATGCCGCAGGACAGAAGACAACCCTAAGCTATGAGGGAGACTGCATGACTGTTCTGACGGGTAAGACCGGGAAAAAATTAGTCTATGAGTATGACGGACAGGGACATATCCTGAAAGGGAAAGAGGGAGATAAAACAGTCTATGTGGAGAATACTTATGATGAGAAAGGCAGGGTGCTTACCCAGATATCCAATGGCAAGAAGGAAGAGATAACCAGATTTGCTTATTCAGAAAATGAAGACGGAACCCTTTCTATCACAATGACGAATGCAGACAAAACCACTGAGAAAGCAGTGTCTGACGAATACGGACAGGGGATTTCGTATGAAAATGCAATTGGTGGGGTGACTGCTTATCACTACAATCAGCATCATGCTATGACTGCTTATAAGAAACCTGACGGAACAGGCGCAGATTACAGCTATGACAGCAGGGGAAATATCACAAAAATAGTTGAAACCACCGGTAGAACAACGAATTATGCCTATGATGATGATAACCGCATTATCCATGTGGTATGTAATGACGGAACGGATATCCGCTATACCTATAATGCGGGAGGACAGGTGGAATCGGTTGTTGGCAGTAATGGTCTTAAGGCATCCTATACCTATGACGGGAATGGGCAGATATTGACGGAGACCTCAGCCCTTGGAACCATTACCTATACCTATAAGGATGGAATGCTCAGTACCCTTACCGATTACAGCGGCAATACCCATTCCTTTGCTTATGATGCCAACGGCAATGTAGTGCAATATATTGACGGATCAGGAGTTGTGACTGATTATAAGGTGGATGTATCCGGCAGGGTGACCGAGGAAAGTGTTGTCATGAAGGATGGCAAAAAGGCAACAGTATCCTATACCTATGACGATTATGGCAAGCTGCTGTCCAAGACGGATGCCAAGGGCAATACCACCAGTTATACCTATGATGAGGAAGACCGGCTGATAGAAGAGAAACGTCCAGACGGAAAGGCTTTTACTTATACCTATGACAGCAACGGCAATATTACCAAGATTACCTGCCCTGACGGAACCACCACGGCAGAGGCAGTCTATGATGCGGCGGGCAATGCGTTGTCCCTGACCGACACGCTTAAAGGTATCCGGACTGCCAGCTACAGTGCGGGAAGCCAGCTGCTTTCCATGGTACAGAGCAATGGAGGAGAGATAAAGTATACCTATTACGGAAACGGTCTGTTAAAGAGCCAGACCGATGCCAAGGGTAATACCACAACCATGGTCTATGATGCGGCAGGAAGAATCAGCAGGGTGACAGACGGTGCAGGTGCGGCAACCTCCTTTGGCTATGACAAGGCTGGGAATCTGACTTCCATAGAAAATGCACTGGGCAATTCCACGGAACTGGAGTATAATGTATATAGAAAGATTATCCGCCAGAAGGATAACAGCGGCAACGTGACAAGGTATGATTATGACAATGCCATGAACTGTATCCGTGTTACCGATGCAGAGGGCGGTGTGACTGAGTTTGCCTATGATGCAAGAGGGCAGATTGTTTCCATGACAAAGAAGGGGGATACAGAGAAAGAGGATATCACCCTGTCCATAGGCTATGATAACCTTGGCAACGTGATTTCCCTGACAGACGGAGAGGGAAATACAAGGAAGATGGAGTATGACCTGAACTCCAACCTGACGGCGGTTTATGATGCCAAGGGTGTGCTGACGGAAAGCTATACCTACGACTGCTTAGGGAACT
>CAMWYM010000048.1 GCA_947178475.1 uncultured Clostridium sp.
GAGCGACAAGCAGCGCAAGCGTGCCTGCGTTGATTTGTCTATATTGTACAACGGACGTCTTGAAAAACTTAAGTTTCGCAATCACCTATATATATTAAAATAATCGGAGGAGGAGAGATATGCAGTCAGTATTGGAAAATAATATGTTAAAGGTAACCATTAATCATTTTGGGGCGGAGCTTTCCAGCATAGTCAGGAAAGAAAGCGGCGTGGAGTATATGTGGAATGCTGATGAGCGGTTTTGGAAGAGGAGTGCTCCGGTTCTATTTCCTTTTGTGGGAAGCTTGAAGAATAAAGAATTTTTGTATGGGGGAAGGGTGTACCCCATGGGACAGCACGGTTTCGCAAGAGATATGGAGTTCTCTTTAGTATCCAATGATGGGGAACAGGCATGGTTTTCCCTGAGTTCAGACGAGACAACCTTTGAAAAATATCCCTTTGCATTTACATTAGAGATTGGATATGTGTTAGAGGGAAACAGTTTAAAGGTGATTTGGAAGGTGGTCAATGAAGATGATAAGCAGATGCATTTTTCCATTGGCGGACATCCTGCTTTTATGTGCCCGTTAAATAGTGAGGGAGAGCAGACGGATTATTTTATTGAGTTTGATACGGATAAGGATTTAACCTATTCAAAGCTGAGTGATAACGGACTGGTGTATAAGACAGACAATGTGCTTGCCACAAATGGAGGCAAAATGCAGGTTACAGAGCATTTGTTTGATGAGGATGCACTGGTGATAGAAGGCGGTCAGGCAAAAAAGGTTTCCCTCTGTAAGCCAGACGGAAGTCCATATCTCACTGTGGATTTTGATGCACCGCTGTTCGGGTTGTGGTCACCGGCTAAGAAAAATGCACCGTTTATCTGCATTGAGCCGTGGTACGGCAGATGCGATGCGGAAGAGTTTAACGGTACCTTAGAAGAGCGGGAATATGGGAACACTTTAGAGGCAGGCGAAGAATTTACGGCAGAGTATCGGATTGTGATCAATGAATAGAAAACGAAGAAAAGCAGACAAAAACAGGAGAAAAATATGGATATGCGTGCAGTGCTGGCGATATGTGCCGGCAAATTTACAACGGCAATATTGAAAATGATGGGAAGTGGCGGAACCTCACTGCCGGGTAAGGTGGTTTTAAAGCTTTGTCCGGATATTTTAGGGCGTCTTGCCAGGGATATGAAGATTATTTGTGTGACCGGAACCAACGGCAAGACTACGACCTGTCATGTGATAAGGGATATGCTGGAGGCAAATGGCAGTACCGTTTTCTGTAATGATGCAGGAGCCAATCTGTTGGGTGGCGTTGTGTCTGCCTTTGTAGGGGCCGCTGGAATAAACGGCAGAGTCAAGACAGATTATGCTTTGCTTGAATGTGATGAGGCAGCGTTGAAATCTATTGTGGAGCATTTTGGCGAGCTGGATGTGACAGCAGTGGTTACCAATGTGTTTCGTGACCAGCTGGACAGGTACGGGGAAGTATTGACCACGGTTAATAAAATTAGAGAGGGGTTAAGCCAGCTTCCTAATGTACGACTGGTGTTAAATGCTGATTGTTCACTGACTACTTCATTAAGTGATCTTCCCCATCGTGAAATCTATTATTTCGGAATAAATGCTCCGCTGTATGAGGGGACATCTTCGGATATATCCGATGCAGTTTACTGCATTCATTGTAAAACAAAATATCAGTACAGTTATCATACTTTTGGACATCTGGGTGGTTTTTACTGCGAGAAATGCGGTTATAAGAGGAACACTCCGAATGTGGCCTTGACAAAGGTATTGGAGTGGAAGGATGGCTCTGAGGTTGTGGAGCTGGAGTGGTTTGGAAAGACAGTGAAAGCGGAGGTAATGCTGCCCGGCGGTTACAATCTCTACAATGCATTGGCGGCATCAGTTATCGCGCATTTGATTGGTCTGCCAGAGGATAAAATGGTTTCCGTTTTTGGGGGACTGACTACCCACTTTGGTAGGATGGAACAGGTTAAATTGGGAGACAGTGTCCTGAATCTGGTTTTGGTAAAGAACCCGGCAGGGTTTAATGAGGTTTTGCAGTTTTTGATTCAACAGCGGCCAGAGGGGAATATTGTGTTTGGTCTAAATGATAATTATGCTGACGGCAAGGACATCTCATGGATTTATGATGTGGAATTTGAACGGCTGACAGAGGCGGCAGCAGGAGCAAAGAGGTTCTATTTTACCGGGAAGCGGGCATATGATATGCAGAACCGGTTAAAGTATGCGGACTTCGACACATCAAAATTTAATGTGGAAAAGGATTATAAAGTATTGATTACCAAGCTGGAAAAGGATCAGGAAAAGACTTTTCTGGTACTGTCCTATACCTGTATGCTGGAATTCAGGGATAAGCTTAGTGAATTTGTACCGTTAAAGAAATACGAGCATTGACAGAATAGTTAATCGATAAGGAGAATGGGTATGAGTAAGGAAAGAATTCTGCATATCTGTCATTTGTATTATGACATATTGAACCTCTACGGAGACAACGGAAATATCCGTACTATGGAAAAACGTCTGGCATGGCGTGGAATAGATTCAAAGGTTACCAGACAGTCTTTTGGTGAGGTGGATACCTCTGCCAATTATGACATTATTTTTATCGGCGGAGGCCAGGACTTTGAACAGGAGCTTCTGGTAAAGGATTTATTTGCTTATAAGGCAGACTGGTTAAAGAGTGAGATTGAAAAGGGAACAGTGATTTTGGGAATCTGTGGAGGCTATCAGATGCTGGGGAAATATTATGAGGCAGCAGACGGTACAAGGGTAGATTTTCTTGGAGGAATTGATGTGTACACTACAGCGGCAGATAAGCGGCTGATTGGCAATTTTGTCTATGAGTATACCGGAGAAAACGGAGAATCCTTTTTGGTGGCAGGGTTTGAAAATCACAACGGGCAGACATGGCTTGGAGACGGTGTGAAGCCGCTGGGCAAAATGATAAAAGGATACGGCAATAATGGAGAGGATGGGACGGAAGGAGCAAGGTATAAAAATGTATTTGCAACTTATTCTCACGGTCCCCTTCTACCCAAAAATGCGAGGCTGGCAGACGAACTTTTGGGAATTGCGTACCGACGTAAATATGCAGAAGAACTGCCACCGTTAGAACATGACATGGAGGATGCAGCGCTTAGCGATGTTTTAAAGCAATTGGGCTGCTGACAAGAATATGATAACACTATTATCGAATATATTTATAAAAAACAAAGATGAGGCAGAGTGTCGCAAGGCATACGGAACCCTTTGCAGTATTGTGGGAATCTGCCTGAATGTCCTTCTGTTTGCGGGAAAGTATATTGCTGGTGTCATCAGTGGTTCGGTGGCAATTATGGCAGATGCATTTAATAATCTGTCTGATGCGGGATCCTCCTTTATCACACTGGTTGGCTTTTTGTTTGCAGGAAAAAAACCGGATCCGGGTCACCCCTTTGGACATGGGAGATTCGAGTATATTTCAGGGTTTATCGTATCTATTGCTATTTTGCTGATGGGCTTTGAACTACTGCGGGATTCCATATCAAAGATAATTCATCCTGAACCAGTAGATACGGGTATACTGGCTATGGTGATTTTGCTGGTGTCTATTCTGGTAAAATTATATATGGCATTTTATAATCGGAGGATTGGAAAACGGATTGGGTCTGCTGCCATGCAGGCAACGGCAGTGGATTCTCTGTCGGATTCAGCAGCTACTACGGTAGTTTTGGTGGCAATGCTGGTGATGCGTTATGCCGGTGTCAATATTGACGGATTCTGCGGAGTGCTGGTGGCAATTTTTATTCTCTACGCCGGATACAGTGCGGCAAAGGATACGCTTGACCCTCTGCTGGGTTCAGCTCCGGACCCGGAATTTGTAAAACAGATTCAGGAGATCGTGATGTCCCATGATCTGATACAGGGAATACACGATTTGATTGTGCATGACTATGGACCGGGCAGGTGCATGATATCACTGCACGCAGAAGTACCGGGAGACCACAATATTTTTGAGATTCATGATATGATAGATCATGTTGAGAGAGAGCTTCATGAAAAGCTGTTCTGTGAAGCGGTAATCCATATGGATCCTATTGAAACAGATAATGAAGAAGTGGCCAGGATGCGGGAGGTTGTAGTCGGGCTGGTTAAACAGATAGACAGCCGCATGACGATTCATGACTTTCGCATGGTTACCGGTCCGACGCATACCAATCTGATTTTTGATGTGGTGGCGCCCTATGATATGGAAATCGATTCCAAGGAGATAAAGGAGAAGGTTCAGCAACAGGTTGGCAATCTGGGCAGTTATTATGCGGTGGTAGAAATCGATCGCAGTTATACATAAGAGATGCACAAAGAACACAAAATAAACACATATTTTTATTATTTTATATATATTGTCACCAAGCGGAGGTTGATGACCTATTAATTGATGACAAGGATAAGTGGAGGGATGTGTAATGCCAGATATGATAATGCAGATAATGAATAATGTGCCAGATTTGGTGAACAGCCTGACTATGGCAGCGTATCATGGAGGATATGGATACAGGTATGGATATGGCGGAGGCTATCTTGGATATTTGATTTTTATGCTGCCGGCATTGTTATTAGGGCTTTGGGCACAGGCAAAGGTTAAGAGTACTTTTAACCGGTATAACAAGATTAATAATTCCAGAGGAATGACCGGAGCAGAAGCGGCAAGGATGGTTTTGGATAAAAACGGTCTTTCCTATGTCCGCATTGAACATGTTTCGGGGAAATTGACAGATCACTATGATCCGAGGGATAATGTGATCCGTTTATCCTCGTCAGTATATGATTCCGCTTCTATTGGTGCGGTTGGTGTTGCCTGTCATGAGGCAGGTCATGCAATCCAGCATGCTGAGGAATATGGTCCGATAAAGCTTCGCAATGCGATTATACCAGTATGTAACTTGGGTTCCAGTATTGGTCCGATTTTGATATTGGTGGGCTGTCTGTTTGCGGGGAATCAATTGGGACGTAGCATCATCTTTTTTGGAATTTTGCTGTATTCGCTGGTGGCACTGTTTCAGGTTGTTACGCTGCCGGTAGAATTTGATGCATCGGGGAGAGCACTTGCAGTTATCCGGGACAGCGGAATGTTTGCGGATGAGGATTACAAAGGTGCGAAGAAGGTGTTGAGCGCTGCGGCCATGACCTATGTGGCAGCACTGGTGACTACGGTTATGCAGATTTTATATTATATCACGAGATATCTAGGGAGAAGCAGGAACTGATAGAGCAGGGGCAGACGAGAGGTCGTCTTGACGGGACAAGGCGGGAATGTTATGATATGTTCTGGTAACAGCAGGCGGTCAATTCTTAAGAACAGAATTGATTACAGAGTTAAGGGAGGTAATAAGAATGAAGCTTATATATAAGAAGATTGCAGCATTAGTGCTTACGGCGGGGCTGGTAATGACACTGCCGGCAGCGGGAATAACGGCAAAGGCAGATGGGGTGACGGCTGCAGACCCGGGTGAGCTATATGTGTCTTTTGGCGCTGATTTGAGCAGTAGTGAGAAAGCGACAGTGATGGATCTGTTAGGAATTGAAGAGAGTGATTTGGAGGATTATACAGTTGGCGAGATAACTAACGAAGATGAACATAAATATCTAGGGGATTATCTGGATAACAGTGTAATCGGTTCAAGAGCACTTTCCTCTGTTATTGTGGTACTTGGCGAAAAGGGTAATGGGATTGATGTTAAGACGAAGAATATTTCCTATTGTACTCCGGGTATGTATACAAATGCCCTGATCACTGCAGGTATCGAGGATGCAGATGTAATTGTTGCCGGACCATTTGAGATTACCGGAACAGCCGCTTTAGTGGGAGCGATGAAGGCATATTCAGAGCTTACCGGAGAGGAGATTTCTGCGGAGAGTATGGATACCGCTGTCAATGAGCTGGTGGTTACCAGTCAGATGGCAGAGGGTCTCAATGCGGATGATGTAGAGGAATTAATTGCATTTGTCAAGGCAAAGGTGGTAGAAGGCAATCTGGATAGTGATGAGGCGATTAGTGAGGCTATTGATGAGGGAGCTGAGCAACTGGGTATTAGTATAACACAGGAGGAGAAGGACACAATTATCTCCCTGATGAAAAAGATTAGTGATTTGGATTTGGACATTGACAGCATGAAGAAGCAGGCTGAGGATTTGTTTAACAAGCTGGAGGATATGGGATTTGATAAAGAAGAGGCACAGGGCTTTTTCCTGAAGATTATAAATGCTATTAAGGATTTCTTTGAAAATCTGTTCTCATAAAAAGCCATTATGAAGTAATTGCGAAACTCGGTTTTGCTATGGCTTGTTGTACAATATAGTGAATGGAACGAGGGGCATGTCAGGTTTGGCATGTCCTTTTTGAAATTTAGATAAAATGATTAAATTTTGGTTGTAAGCGTATAATAATTCAGAGCAAAAAAGCTCGCTGATGCTTGCGCAGGTCATCAACCTCTGCTTTGCTTCGGTTGGTGACAATATAAAGTTGTCTATATTGTTTAGTTTAGGATGAGAATTAGATTGAGATGAGGTGGCATTTTTATGTTTCATGAATTGAAAAGAGGCCGGATTGGAATGATTACCTTTCAGGAGCTACAGGATGATTATGTTATGTATGGATTTCCGGAACAGACAATAGAGGAGTGCAGGGGGAATCTCTATAATTTCCGGAGTGATGCCTATGTAATGTCTAATCTGGTATTTGCTGTGCTGGATATTTTGAACTTTCAGGATGTCTTTGGAGAGAAGGACAGGATTGCACTTTATATACAAAATGATTTATGTCTGATAGTAGCAGTTAAGGACGATGATGGAAGTGTCCGTGGTTTGTTTGATGAGGTGGTAAAGCGCTATGAAGCGGAGAAACAGGGACTTGCAGAAGCAGTGCCAGAGAAATTTCTATACCATTTTCTTAACCGCTTAATCAGGGATGACAAAAAGTTTTTGGAAAATATGGAATTTCATATGAGTACATTGGAGACCCGGATTCTAAAAGAGAGGGTGGATCCGGCGTTTATCAATGAAATTCTGACGACAAAGAAGGAATTGATGTATATTTGGAATTACTATGAGCAGCTCATTGATGTGGGAGAAATACTGAGGGATAATGAAAATGATATATTTCCGGTGGAGAATGTAAGGCGTTTCTCTCTGTTTACAGAGCGCACAGGCAGACTGAGCGAGAACGTAAAGCAATTGAAGGAGTATACTGTACAGCTGCAGGAAACCCACGATGCTATGCTGGATTATAACCTCAATAATATTATGAAGCTCTTTACCGTAATTACGACAATCTTTCTGCCATTAACCCTGATTGCCGGCTGGTACGGCATGAATTTTGAATATATGCCGGAGCTGCATATGAGATATGGATATCTGGGAGTAATCATTATATCTGTGGCAGTGGTATTATTCTGCATTGTGGAATTTAAGCGGCACAAATTGCTGTGATTTGTCCGCAGTCAGCTTCGAAGATGCTTGTGCTGTAAAATTACATTCTCTTTTATGTGAAAAATTAATAGAAAGAAAATAAATATTTTTATTGAACATTAACCTCATTCGTATTAGAATATAGATATGTTGAAAACGGAGGGTAATGGTATGGAAAAGAACGAGATTAAAGCAAAATTACTAGAGATTGTAGAAGAGGAGCTGCCGGATGTAGAGGTTGACAAGATAGATACAGGGGCTGCTTTTGCTGATGAATATGGTGTGGATTCTGTTTCGTTAATCCGAATGATAGTGGATGCGGAGCAGACATTCAATGTCAAATTTGATGACAGGGAGCTTGCGCTTAACAGATATGAAAACTTTGATGATTTCATTGAAGTGATTGATGAGAAATTGCAGTAATAAGGAGGATAAGCATTATGTCTAACAAAGTGGTTTTACCTGTTAAATATCCTGCCATAACATCATGGCAGTGGCATGCAACTATATTTTCTATTCTTGGTGAGGATGAGAACGCAAAGAAGTGGATTTACAGTAACTATATCCAGCTTAGGTGTTATAATATTCCGGAGTATACCAGTGGGGATGAGATTTTATTGTGCGATATGATGCCGGGTAACAGTGCTCTTAAGGAGTGTCCTTATTTAATTTGTTCCTTGATTACGAAGCAGCAGATAGAGAGCTATTGTGGTAATGTTATAGATTTTATTATTAAGACCATTGATTTGGGCGGATACGTATATGGTGCCTTTGATGAGGCGAGAATGATTAGCAACGTTGGGGTTGATTACAAATTCTCCCATGAGCTGTTCATCTATGGATATAACATGGAGGAAGAGGTTTTCTATGTGGGTGACTTTACCTTTAAGGATAAGTATGCCTATACAACAGTTACCTTTGAATCGGTGCGACAGGGCTTTGATGTACTTCAGGCTAGTGAAGATCATGTGCTTAGGGATGACTACAAGGGAGTCCGTGGATTGTATGTTATACAGAGAAATGTTGACACCAGATATTATGATGTGGATAAGGTTTTGATTAAGAGAACCCTGAAGGAATATTTAAATGGTGAGGATACCAAGGATCATTTCCGCATGATGCGTAACCGATTTAACGATACGATTTTTGGTGTAAATGTCTATGATGCATTGAAGAGAAGAGTGGATAAACAGCTTCATGCAGAGGAACCGGATTTTGATATTCGGGCATTACATATTGCCTATGACCACAAGGTGTTGATGCATGATCGTCTGAAATATCTAATGGCTAACGAGGTGATTCCTTTTGATCAGACTATGCTGGATAGATATGGTGAGGTGGTTGAGGATATGCTCACTGCCCGTAATCTGCTAGTCCGCATTTCTGTGACCGGCGAGATTGAGGCAGGAGACAGAATTGCCGGTTATCTGGATGATGCCCGGTCCAAGGAAGTAGAGATTCTCACCAAGGTTGCCGAATCATTGTAGAAGGAATGATGGACTTATGATACATGCCTATTATATGAATTTGAATGGTGACTGCTCGTATGAGCAGTCACTTGCTTTGTATAACCTTTTGCCAGAAGAGCGCAGGAAAAGGATACGGAATATGCAAAATAAGGATGCCGCCCGCAGAGGATTGTATGCGGGAGCTTTTCTTCAGATTGTTCTGGGCAGGGAACTGGGAATTCCTGCCAATATTGTTTCCTATAATTATGGCAAGCAGGGAAAACCGCAGCTGGATGTGAAGAGAATGGAGGAAAGACTTTGTGGTAAGAAGCCAGAGGGCTGGTATAGTCCATTGCACTTCAATCTCACCCATTCCGGGGAGTATGCAGCTTTGGCAGTCAGCGACCAGGTTGTGGGTATTGATATAGAATATAAGAAGAAAAATGCTCTTAAGATAGCAAAACGTTTTTTCTGCCCGGAGGAATATGAAATTATTCTTGCAGCAGGCGACGTGAAAGCACAGGAGCAGCTCTTTTTGGAATATTGGACAATGAAGGAGGCATATGTTAAATATTCTGGAAAGGGTCTGGAATTACCACTTTCTTCCTTTTTAATAAGGAAAGAAAAGGTAAATGGCTTATCACGGGTGCAGGGTACAGAAATATGGTTTTCCACTTTTTTCCTAGAGGGAGAAAACTATTGTGTGTCTATATGTAGTGGTGATAAGAATGAGTTGGAAAAAATCGCTACAAGTATTTGTAAAATCAAGCAAAAACAGCTGTTTACAGGCACTTTGTAGAATTTGTAGAAGAGATACCTTTTAAAGGAAATTTTATTGGAAATTTTATATAAAAATGACCTTTGACCTTGACAAATTAAAATAAGGCGTTTATGATAAATCATATCAAAAACAAAAGGAGAGGATATTGAAATGAAGAAAATTGCAAAATCAGTCGTACTTGCTCTTGCATTAGTTGTTGCAGCTAGCGTAGGTACAGGCTCTACAGCAGAAGCAGCAAAGAAGGTTACAGTTAAGAAGGTAGCTTCCGTTGACAAATTAACAGGTAAGAAGACAATCACTCTTACACAGGGTAAGAAGGCAACATTGAAGACTACTGTAACGGTAACTCCTAATAAGGCAGCTAACAAGAAAGTTACTTATAAGACTTCTAACAAGAAGGTAGCAACTGTATCTTCTAAGGGTGTTATCACAGCTAAGAAGAAGAATGGTACAGCTAAGATTACTGTAACTTCTAAGAAGAATAAGAAGAAAAAAGCAACTGTTACTGTTAAGGTTGTAGCTGGTAAGGTAACAAAGGTTGCATTGGACAAGACTGCTGCTACATTGAAGGTTGGTGCTACTGATACACTTAAGGCAAAGGTTACCACAAAGGGTAAGAAAGCTAACAAGGCTGTTCAGTGGACATCTTCTAATGAGAAGGTAGCAACTGTAGATAAGAATGGTAAGGTAACTGCTGTTGCAGTTGGTACAGCTACAATCACAGTTAAGTCTACAGATGGTACTAACAAGTCTGCTAAGGCTACTGTAACTGTTGAGGAGTACAAGACAACTGTTGCTCCTGTTGATAAGAAGGAAGTAGCTGTTGAGGTTGAATTTACTGATGTTGCCAAAGTACAGGCTGATATTGATCAGATTGCTAAGTTCTCTAAGGATACAGAAGTTGTAGTTAACCTTGATGGTAAGGATTATACAGCTACAGTTGAGAACGGAGTAGTTAAGATTAATGGTAAGACTGTTGCTGAGTCTGCTAAGGCTAAGGGTGCTACAAAGGTTACTGTTAAGACTACAATCAAAGCAGATAAGATTGCGGCTGTAACTGCTTTTGCTCCAGCATCTGTTAAGTCTGTTAAGGTTGGTACTGTAACATTTACAGATATCACAGCAACAAGCTTCAAGGTTAATGGTACAGAGTATGCATATGTAGTTGATGGTAAGAACATTGTTGTTACTGGTGATGTAGCAGAAGTTCTTAAGGGATTAGGTGACGTAGTAACTGTTACTGTAAAGTAATTTACACATATTGTTTTAAGTGACATAATATTTAGATTAAGCTGTTAGACGGTATGTTTAACAGCTTAATCTGTCTATAACGGAAAATATATTTTATGATTAGGGGAATCGAGATGAAAAGAAAGCAGAATCATTTAGGATTATATATAGTGACAATGCTCATACTTGTAATGGGAGTGGCATTTCCTAGGATGATTGCATTTGCAGGAGGAATCAACAGTAATGAGGCAGGTGTGATTGCTGCTGCAAGTGGAACGTTTTCTTATGATGGAAAAACCTATCAGGCGGGTTCTGCCTATATCAATTCTCTGACTAGTTATCTGGCTGCGGATGATGTGGATTTGACAGCAGAGCAGGCCAGTGAGGCAATCTCTATGATGTATGCTAATGTCGCTGAGGGTGTTGCTCAAGGGTATCTTTATGAGGTTGGTGGACAGACAGAGAGCACCAGTGAAGAGGCAACAATAGAGGGTAATGGTAAAGATAAAGACAAGATAAAGGAAGAAAAGGATCCTGAGAAAGAAAAAGGTGATGATAAGCTCAAGGAGGATAATTATTCCAATCTGGATGTGTGGGAAGCCATGTCGAATCAGACAGAGGCAAAGGAGAAGTTGGAGAATCGTCCGGACAAAAAGGATGCATCGGCATCTGTACAGATGGATGAAAATGATATTGTTATCACGACAAAGGATAACCAAACCATCAGTATATCAAAGAAGGAGCAGTTGATTTCTGACAAAACAATCATGGTAATTGATGGTATTTCGGGAATAATACTTGCAATTACTCTGATATGTGGTGTAATCTTATTTATGACGAAATGCATGAGCTTCAAAAGACCAGAGAGTAGAAGAGCCAGAAGAGGACATAGCAAACGGAGAAAGATTCGCCGTTATACAAGAAATGTTCTGACTGTTACTACAATGCTTTGTCTGATTGGGATTTTTGTATTACTTGGCAGCTATATAAGTCTTTTTAATAAGGATGCAATTATGCAGAATATGCAGAGTAGCGGATACTTCCGCTATGCGTATTCGGAGTATATATCCGGTATGGCGGAAGAGGCGAAGGATAAGCTGGCAGCAGGTGGAGATATTTCTGATATAGAACAGATTGTCAGTTATGAGGATTACCTGTTTACCATAAAGCAAAATTCTCTGAAGATATTGGAGGGAGAGACGAATATTCGTGTTCCGGACAGTAACGTTACTCCATATATCTATAATATGAGAAACAGCTATATGAGACTGTTCTGTGTGGCTGGTGTGTTTATTATTGTAAGTGCGATATGCGGTATTGTACTGATGATATTTATGGACCAAAGACGGGAGAGGGGAATAAAGCATTTTGCTTTTGCACAGCTGGCGGCAAGTGTTGTTCTGATTGGTGCTACCGTGGTAATGACTGTCAACAAACCGTATCTGCACATATATATCGAGCCAGATTATTTGTATCTGTTTTTAATGGAATATATTCAGTGGACAGTGAAAGTGATGACAAGTATATCCGCATTTTGCGTGGTACTGGGAATGATATTGGTTGGTGTATATAAGACGATTTTGAATAACCAAACAGAATAGTTACAGATGGCTGTCTATCCGGATGATAACATAGGAGAATAATAGATGGAATATTTCGATATTCATAGCCATATATTGCCTGGTGTGGACGACGGGGCGCAGACCCTGGAGGAGGCGATGTCGATGATAGATGTTGCTTATGGAGAAGGAACCCGGAGACTGATTTTGACACCGCATTATACCAGAGGCAAGAACCGCTATACAAAGGAAGAATTGCATAATCGATTTGAAGAGTTTGAGGCAGAGGTTAATAAGGTGCATCCAGATATGAAATTGTATCTGGGTAATGAAATACTGTATGAGGAAGGGATTGTTGGGGATTTGAAAGAGGGTCTGATACAGACCATAAACGACACAAAATATGTGTTGGTGGAGTTCAATATCCGAATCAGCTACAGCCAGCTTTATGATGCAATACGTAAGATTACCAATGCAAGATTCCGTCCAATTATTGCTCATGTGGAGCGTTATCGGTGTCTGTTTAAGCACATTGAGCGGATAGATGAGCTGGTAGGCATGGAGGCTTATCTTCAAATGAATATTTCCAGTTTATATGGAGGAATGCTGGATGAAAACGCCCGTTGGTGTAAGAAGCTGGTGAGAGAAGAATATATTAGTTTTTTTGGCACGGATGCTCATGATTTGGAGGACAGAGCACCATATATAAAGGATTATGTGGGCTGGATTGAAAAGAAATGCGGAGAGGATTTTTTGCAAAAAGTATTTGATATAAATCCTCAGAAAATGGTTGAAAATCAATACATTATCGAGTAAGATAGGTAATGGTTAATACAGTAAAAGACAAAATAGGAGATTGAATGAGCATGAATGAAGAAAGAAATGAAGAAATAGAAATTGACTTAAAAGAACTGTTTTATGTATTGTTAGGAAAGATATGGATTATTATCTTGGTGACAGCTCTGGGATTGGGGATTGCAGCCGGATATACAATGGCATTTGTTCGTCCGGTCTACAGCTCAACATCTCTTTTGTGGGTAGTGTCCAAATCAACCAGTATTACGTCCTTGACAGATTTGCAGGTTGGATCTTCTTTGACACAGGACTATCAGGTGTTTATCACAAGCCGTCCGGTAGTGGACAAGGTGATTGAAGAGCTGGAGCTGGATATGACTTATGAAGAGTTTGTGAGAAATGTATCGGTGAATAATCCTACAAATACCAGATTTATCTATATTACGGTGAATAATCATGATGCCTATATGGCAAAGATAATTGTTGATAAGCTTGCCGATGTATCAGCGGAGCGTATGGGAGAAATTATGGAGACGGCACCGCCTAACATTGCAGATTACGGAAATATTCCGGAGCATCAGACAAGTCCAAGTGTAACAAAGAATGCATTGCTTGGCGCAATTCTTGGGTTTATACTCTCCGTTGGATGTATCATTATTTTACATTTGATGAATGATGCTATTCAGACTACAGAGGATGTGGAGAAATATCTTGGTATCAATACGCTGGGCTTAATTCCTTTGGAAGAGGGTGCATCTAAGCGGGCAACCAGAGGGCATGATAAGGATGCGGCAAGGCTGCGAAGAGAGCGCAAGAAGGCACGTAGAAAACAGAAGGCAGCAGCAGCTAGAAAAGGTGACGAATAAGAGGTACTGAAGATTATTCTGTAGTATAGAGTTAGGAAGGTAGATACTTATGAAAGTTAATTTTGAGAAGAAAAAGGAATTAGATTTTAAAACAAATGAGGCGTACAAGACACTGCGTACCAACATTAGTTTTTCCGGTGATGATATTCATGTTATCGCCTTTACCAGTTCCGTTCCCAATGAGGGGAAATCAGCGGTATCATTTAATCTGGCCAGTTCCTTGGCTGAGGATGGAAAGAATGTGCTGTATATTGATGCAGATATCCGTAAATCAGTTACCATTGCACGTTACGGAGTGGATATTGAGACAAAGGGACTTTCCCATTATCTCAGTGGACAGTGTAAGCTGGAGGAGGTTATCTATGAGACGAATATTGATAAATTCAGTATTATTTTTACAGGACAGATAGCACCTAATCCTTCGGAGCTGTTGGGTAGTGACCGTTTTAAAAAGCTGGTGGCGACACAGCGAGAGGCTTTTGACTATATTATTATTGATTGTCCGCCACTGGGAAGCGTAATTGATGCGGCTATTGTTGCAAAGGAATGTGACGGTGCGGTTATTGTGATAGAGACGGATAATGCCAGCTATAAGATTGTACAGAGAGTGAAAAAGCAGTTAGAGCAGAGCGGGTGCAGAATCCTTGGTGCTGTCCTTAATAAAGTAGAAATGGGCGGTAAGGGTTACTATGGTAAAGGCTATTATGGCAATTACTATGGGCGCTATTACGGAAACTATGGTGATTATGGCAATGAGAAAGAAGCTTAGGTAAGTATACCAAGAAAGGGAATCCTATATTTGGGGTTCCCTCTTTTTAACCATGAAATAGTAAGAAGGGGGAAGTAAGGAAAATTCTTGAAAACAGTGAAAACATAAAGGATGCAGATCACTGTGGCAGATGATATACCGCAGAACGGAGAGGGAGGCTATGAAAGAGGGATTTGAACTGAAAGAGGAATTAAAAAAACTTCCAGAACAACCCGGCGTTTATTTGATGCATGGTGAAAACGATGAGATTATTTATGTCGGTAAAGCCATCAATCTGAAACGGCGGGTTAGCTCCTATTTCAGGAAGATCAACAACCGTGGTCCCAAAATAGAGAAAATGATTACATTGATTGACTATTTTGAGTACATTGTGACGGATTCGGAGCTGGAGGCGCTGGTATTAGAAAACAATTTGATTAAGGAGCATCGACCGAAGTATAATACTATGCTTAAGGATGATAAAAGCTATCCGTTTATGAAGGTGACAGTGCAGGAGGAATTTCCAAGAGTTCTATTTGCAAGGCAGATGCGACGCGACGGTGCCAAATATTATGGACCCTATACAAGCGGAACAGCGGTAAGGGATACTATAGAACTGGTTCAGAAGCTTTATGGAATCCGAACCTGTACCAAATCACTGCCAAAGGAAATTGGTCTGGGCAGACCCTGTCTTTATTATCAGATGAAGCAGTGTGCCGGACCCTGTCAGGGATATATTTCTAAGGAAGAATACAGCACACGTATCGATAAGTTGATGGGGTTTTTAAATGGTGATTATAAAAAGGTAATTGCTGATTTAGAGAAGAAGATGAAGGAAAAGGCAGCGGAATATGAGTTTGAAAAGGCAGCTGAGTATAGAGATTTGATTGCCAGTGTGGAGCATGTAACTGGTTCTCAGCGGGTGGTGAAAACCGGAGGTCTGGACCGAGATGTGATTGCCATGGCCAGAAAGGACGAGGAAACGGTGGTATCGGTATTTTTTGTGAGAGATGGAAAGCTTCTTGGCAGGGAGCATTTTCATCTGGAACGGACAGGAGCCGATAGTGGGTCACAGATTATGGAGGCTTTTATTAAGCAATATTACAACGGAACACCCTTTGTGCCTAATGAACTGTTGACAGAGTTTGCTGTGGAGGACCAGGAGCTGCTGGAACAATGGCTTGGAGAACGCCGGGGAGGCAGAGTGCATATTATCACGCCTCAAAAAGGAGAGAAGTCTAAGATGGTTGACCTTGCAAGGGAAAATGCCGCTGTGGTGCTCTCTAGAGATTTAGAGAAGATAAAGAGGGAGGAAGCCCGGACTGTGGGGGCGGCGAGAGAGCTTGCGGATATGCTGGGACTTCCAAGTGCCAATCGGCTGGAGGCCTTTGATATTTCCAATACCAGTGGCTATCAGTCGGTGGCCTCTATGGTGGTTTTTGAAAAGGGACGGGCCAGAAAAAACGCATATCGTAAATTTAAACTGCGCACGGTAACCGGACCGGATGATTATAAGAGTATGGAGGAGGTTCTTACCAGACGGTTTACTGATGAGCGGTTTGATGTGTTTCCGGATATTATTATGATGGATGGTGGAAAGGGTCAGGTCAATGTGGCACTCAGGGTGTTGAATGAATTACATCTGGATATTCCGGTTTGTGGTATGGTGAAGGATGATAACCATCGTACAAGGGGGCTTTATTATAATAATGAGGAAATATCTTTTCCTAAAAACAGTGAGGTGTTTGGCATGATTACCAGACTTCAGGATGAGGCCCATCGATTTGCCATTACCTATCACAAGCAGCTCAGAGGTAAGGAGCAGGTGAGAAGTATTTTGGATGATATAAAGGGTGTGGGTCCAGCCAGAAGAAAGGCGTTGATGAGACATTTTAGAGAGATTGATAAGATTAAGCAAGCTACTGTGAATGAACTTGAAGAGGTGAAGGGAATTACGCCGCAGGTGGCACAGGAGATATATGATTTTTTTCATGAAAACGAGTAGAGATTATAGGTATTATATGATATAATGAATTGCGCTGATGCGCAAGCAGGTCATCAATTTTCTTCGAAAATTGGTGACACATGATATAATGTCACCAACCATATTTTGGCAAAGGGGGAGGGAAAGAATGTATTCCATAACTTTAACGCAGCTAATTGAAAAGCTTAACCTGAAGAATCATTTACCGGAGATTGATACGGATAAGATTTTGATTTCCAATCCGGATATTAACCGTCCGGCAGTTCAGCTTTCCGGATTTTTTGAGCATTTTGATGCGGACCGCATTCAGATTTGCGGCAACGTTGAACATGCATATATCAGCAGTATTCACGATATGGATGAAAGTGCAATGATTTTTGATAAATTATTCCAGTATAAGTTCCCATGTCTAGTATTTTGTCGGGGATTAGAGCCTCACAGCTTTGTGCTGGATGCAGGCAGAAAGTACGGTGTTCCGGTTCTGACATCGGAGGCTACGACTTCTGCTTTTGTCCATGAAACAGTTCGTTGGCTTCATGTGGAGCTGGCACCAAGAATCTCTATTCATGCTGTACTGGTAGATGTGTATGGTGTAGGTGTGTTAATCAGAGGAGAGAGCGGCATTGGTAAGTCTGAAGCCGCCTTGGAATTGATAAAAAGAGGACATCGTCTGGTGTCGGATGATGTGGTGGAGATTAAGAAGGTATCTGATGATACACTGGTGGGTTCCTCACCGGAAACGACCCGTCATTTTATCGAGCTTAGAGGAATAGGGATCATAGATGTAAAAGCCTTGTTTGGTTTTGAGTGTGTGAAAATGACTCAGGGAATAGATCTTGTAATTAATCTGGAGGAATGGGACAAGGAGAATAACTATGACCGGCTGGGATTGGAGGACCAATACACCGATATTCTTGGCAATAAGGTTGTATCTCATAATATTCCAATCCGACCGGGAAGAAATATTGCCATTATTGTAGAATCGGCGGCGGTGAATCACCGTCAGAAGCAGATGGGGTATAATGCCGCACAGGAGCTGTACAATAGGGTAACGAATAATATGAACAAAAATAAATAGTTATTAGAATTGTCATGAAAATATAATGAAGGAGGATACAGAATAATGAAAAAATATGTTTTTGGCGTGGATATTGGGGGAACCACTGTTAAGCTGGGATATTTTACCGTAGAGGGTGAACTGCTGGACAAGTGGGAGATTCCTACCCGTAAGGATGAGGGGGGACGCTTTATTTTACCGGATGTGGCTGCCACTATTGAGGCAAAGCTTCAGGAAAAATCCGTTGGCAAGGATGAGGTGGCCGGTGTAGGCATCGGTGTTCCCGGACCGGTTAAGGATGACGGAACGGTACTTCGTTGTGTGAACCTTGGATGGGGTGTGTTCAATGTTGAGGATGAGGTGGAAAAGCTTCTGGGACTTCCGGCAAAGGTTGGAAATGATGCAAATATGGCTTCCCTTGGTGAGATGTGGCAGGGAGGAGGAAAAGGCTTTTCTTCTATAGTAATGGTTACTCTTGGAACCGGTGTAGGCGGTGGTATCATCATTAACGGAAAGATGCTGTATGGGACTAACGGTGCCGGTGGAGAAATTGGTCATATTTGTGTGAATGATGATGAGACTGAGGTCTGTGGCTGTGGTAAGAAAGGGTGCCTGGAGCAATATACCTCGGCAACGGGAATTACAAGAATGGCAGAACGGGCATTGAACAATACGGACAGACCGTCTAAGCTAAGAAATGTACAGTACATTTCAGCCAAGGAAATTTTTGATGCAGCGAAGGAAGGCGATGATTTGGCGCTTGAACTGGTTGAGGACCATGGTAAAACTCTGGGTAAGGCATTGGCAAGTGTTGCCTGTGTGTGTGATCCGGAGGCATTTGTAATCGGTGGGGGAGTTTCCAGAGCAGGGAATATCCTGATTGATACTACGGCAAAATATTATCAACAGTATGTATTCCATGCATGTAAAAACACCAAATTTGTTCTGGCTACGCTGGGTAACGATGCGGGAATCTATGGTTGTGCGGAGGCAATCTTAACCAAATAATTATCGAGATATTAGTAAAAAAGACGAAAGGGGAGTGTTTCTCCCCTTTTTTTTCGTGATTATCTCACATTGATTTTACGTAAAGGAATAGCATATAATAGATAGCAGTTAAGAAATAATGAAAATTAGGGAATTTTTTAAGATGAATCAGAATTTAATCGATGAACTCTGCATTATAGTTGGAAAACATAATGTCAAAACCGATGAGCCAATGTCAAAACATACAACATTTCGCATAGGAGGACCGGCACAGATTTTTGTGACACCACATACGGTTGAAGAAATTGGAAAGGTGGTTGCAGCATGTAATATATGTCAGGTCCCGTTTTTTATATTGGGGAGAGGAAGCAATTTGCTGGTTAGTGATGCCGGGATAGAAGGAGTTATCGTTGAATTTGGTGAGAATTTTTCCGAATATACAATAGATGGCACAACAGTAAAAGCACAGGCTGGAGCATCATTGGCAAAGCTGGGAAATGCTGCCGAAAAAGCAAGTCTGACCGGCTTTGAATTTGCAGCCGGAATTCCGGGAAGCTTGGGTGGTGCAGTGATGATGAATGCCGGAGCCTATGGCGGTGAGATGAAGAATGTTGTGGACAGGGTATGGTTGATGGACAAGGAAGGTAATCTGCTGGAAAAGTCGGGGGCGGAAATGGACTTTCGTTACCGTCATAGTATTGTAGAGGACGAGGGCTATATCGTATTAGAGGCAGCACTTACTCTGCAAAAAGGGGATATAAAGGATATACACACAAGAATGGAAGAACTGGCTCAGGCGAGACGTTCCAAGCAGCCGTTGGAATTTCCAAGTGCTGGTTCTACATTTAAGCGTCCTGAGGGATATTTTGCCGGCAAACTGATTATGGATGCCGGGCTTCGGGGGTACAGTGTAGGCGGAGCCCAGGTATCGGAAAAGCACTGTGGATTTGTTATCAATAAGGGTGGTGCCACGGCAGCGGATGTCATGCAGCTCATTGAAGAGGTGAGAAGCAGGGTGTATGAACAGTTTCATGTGGAGTTAGAACCGGAGGTCAAGATATGCGGTTTGTGATTGTCACCGGAATGAGTGGTGCCGGTAAAAGTACAACCTTAAAGACGTTAGAGGATATAGGATATTTTTGTGTGGACAACCTTCCGATACAGCTTATCATGCGTTTTGCGGAGATTGCCTATGCAAGTGATAATGATATTAATAATGTGGCAATCGGAGTGGATATCCGTAATGGTGTTTATCTGGAACAGCTCTCAGAATGTCTGAAGGAGCTGAAGGAATCCCAGTATGGATATGAGATTTTGTTTTTGGACTCCAATGATGATGTACTGATTAAGAGGTACAAAGAGACTAGAAGAAATCATCCGCTGGCTAGAAATGGCAGAGTGGAGGACGGAATAAAGAGTGAGCGGAGCAGGATTGCATTTTTGCGAAAGGAAGCAGACTATATTATTGATACCACCAGTCTCCTTACCAGGGAGCTGAAAGCAGAGTTAGATAAGATTTTTATAGAAAATGCAGAATACAACAATTTTATTGTCAGCGTGGTCTCCTTTGGCTTTAAATATGGAATTCCACGAGACTCGGATTTAGTGTTTGATGTCAGGTTTCTGCCTAATCCATATTACGATTTGAATTTGCGGCCCTTTACCGGTAATGATGAGGTGGTTCAAGACTTTGTTATGCAGTTTGACGAGTCGAAGGAATTTATGAACAAAATTGTGGATTTGCTGGAATTTCTGATTCCTAATTTTATAAAGGAAGGAAAAAACGGTCTGGTGGTTGCGGTGGGCTGCACCGGGGGTAAACATCGTTCGGTTACGCTTGCCAATGGTATCTATAAGGAGCTGCAGTCTTTGCCATATAGTGTGAGAATTGAACACAGGGATATTGAAAAGGATGCGGTTAGAAAGGGTTGACACAGATGTCGTTTTCAACAAAGGTCAAGGAAGAAATAGGCAGGCATTTAAGCCGTAGTCGACACTGTCAGATTGCAGAGCTTTTGGCGCTTGTTCTGGCGACAGGAGAGGTGGAAATAGCGGATGGTGGTGTCAGACTGATTTTGAAACCGGAAAATGAAATGGTTGGAGACAAGCTTAGCCTGTTACTCGATGTGTTATTTGACAAAAGGATATCTGTCTACCGGCATTCTAAATATACAGAGGTTACAGATCAAAGCATGGTAGACGAGCTGCTACAGACAGTGAAGCTGTCAGACTATGTGGACTATTTAGAGGAAGACTGGCTGGATGAGGAGGAGCTGGCACAGATAGAGGAGGATTCTATTCTCTATGTGTCCATGCACGGTGTTTCCCTTCAGAACTGTCGTTTTCCCTGGCAGGTTATTCAAAAATCCTGTTGTAAGAAGGCATTTATCCGGGGCCTGTTTTTAGCATCAGGTTCAATAAATGACCCCAGCAAGGCATATCATTTTGAGATTGTGGTCAGAAACCGGGATATGGCCGAGGCAGTTAAAGAGATAATGGGTAGCTTTGATATAGAAGCCAAAATTGTCAAGCGCAAAAAAAACTATGTTGTCTACTTAAAGGAAGGCTCCATGATTGTAGATGTATTAAATATTATGGAGGCCCATGTAAGCCTGATGGATATGGAGAATATTCGTATTCTTAAGGAGATGAGGAATGGGATTAACCGACAGGTAAACTGTGAAACAGCAAACATTAAAAAGACGGTAAATGCAGCAAGGAGACAGATTCAGGATATTGAGTATATCGAAAGGGTCAAGGGGTTAAAATATTTGAATGATTCTCTGCGGGAGCTTGCAGAGCTTCGCATGGAAAAGCCGGATGCCAATCTGTCCGAGCTGGGACAAATGTTGAATCCACCGGTATCAAAATCCGGTGTTAATCATAGATTAAGAAAGATAAGCAGCATTGCAGATGCACTGCGGGAAGATAATGAGATTTTAAGGAGGAAAAAGTAAATGTTTAGCGAAACAGTAAAAGTAAACTTAGCAGAAGATGCAGAGGCGAGGCCGGTGGCAGTTTTGGTGCAGAAGGCAAGCCAGTTTGAATGTAAAGTATATATTCAGTCTGGTGACAAAAAGATTAATGCCAAGAGTATCATGGGAATGATGAGTCTGGGCTTGATGCAGGACGAAGAGGTCACAGTATCAGCAGAGGGTGATGATGCGGAAAAAGCGGTGGAAACCCTGTCAAAATATCTGCAAAATGCAAAGTAAAAATTACTGTTTGGCTCTTGCATGGAAAAAATATTGAGGTATAATAA
>CAMWYM010000049.1 GCA_947178475.1 uncultured Clostridium sp.
AAATATAGTAGTATAATACATCATTTAAAATTCAAATGAAATATTATAATTGAACAAATAAAGTTTCAAATCTTTGTTCAATTTGTCATAAACAAAACAATAACCATTAAATTGCACATGATTTTTTGCTTTTTATTATAAAAAACTACCTATAAACAAAAATAGAACGGATAATCGTCTCGCTTTTCTCGACAAAACTCGTACAAATTAACTAACACCGCACTCGATTTAACGTAAAAAATCATAAACTTTTATGAAAAATAACCAACGAAACCAAGCCACATTGTCTATAATATCTAGGAATCCTTTTTCTTCTGTTCCTTTTTAAGACGTAATTTCATTCGTAAATTATTTAAAAATGTGCGTATCTCCCCGTCCCGCTGAAACCATTTGTAAAGATGGTCAATCTTTAATTTCTGTATCTGCTCCGGCACCTCTGCCTCCGAAACAGCCTTATGATACAAAATATTACCGGTAAACAGGAGCAAACCTGCATTCATCTGCGTCCGATACCGTTCAATCAGTTCAAGCTGCTGTTTTTCCTTCAGTGCAACTAATAAAATATCTGGAGCTACGGAATTAATCTCATTTACCACATGCTCCATTGACTCCTCCGCCTCCGTCAAAAAAATCCCGCTCAGCATCAGAAACGGACGCTTTTCATGAATGTTCTTCTGGACAGAAGTAAATTTATCCTCATCCTCGGTTACCAAAAGAATCTCATATCCCTTCTCTATGGAATAGTCCAATATGGCATCAAAATAACTTTCATAAAAAAAGGGATCCCGTTCATGCCCTAACACTTCGTTAATACTGGCACTCACCTCTGTATTGCCGGGTAAAACCAACCCACTGACCCCGACAACATCCTTCCACTCCTGATTTCCCTGTAAAAGCAATAAGGTCTCACTATTCAAAAAATAGACGACCTTACTATTCTCTGCCTCCAGATATCCAATAGTGGTCTCACAGGCCTCCCGTGTAGAAACCGTATCCACCGAAATATCCAGCAGTTGTATTCTCTCTCCCATAAATAACTCCCGTTACCCTACTGTACCGTAGTGTCATTTGTTCCGATTACAATAAAGATATCCACCTGATTCATAGATGCTCCCCCTTTAATGGAATAGTTGCCCGAATCCAATGAACCAACAGAAATAACTGCATCACTAAAGTATTCGGCTAAATCCTTTCCCATATTATCCTCGGAAACATAAATCTTTGTCTGAGTCTCTGCACTGCCTCCATAGTTACCGTAAGCAACATTGCCAAATCCTGAATTGCTGAGCTTTGTACTCCATGAGCTTGCCAGCCCAGCCTTGCTTGTACTATTTAAAACAAGAATATTTTTATCAGTGGAGGGAATATCCGGAGCCTCCGTAGTAACCTCTTCTGTTGTGATCTCTTCTGTCGTAGCTTCCTCTGTTGTAGTTCTTGTATCATTGGCATTTTCTTCCTCGAGCATCGCCTGCAGCTCAGCATCGGAATAGGTGGAAGGCTCCCCCTCTGTATTAGCAACAATCTCATTTTTCTGCTTGCTATCCGCATTAACACGAATCAAAAAGAATGCGCCAAATCCAACAATAGCAATCGCCATCAATACAATCATAGAGCGCAAGAACGCCTCTCCAAATGCCTTTAATATGGTTCTATTATCCATTCCTCTGCCTCCTGAGTTTAATCCAAAGTTAACGTAATTATAACAGAATACTATTTTCTTTTCAACCTTTTCATCATATTGCTTTTATAGTATACTGTTTCTTAGCTATTGCCGGCTCTCTTTTTCTCAAAAGAGACACTATGGCAACTGTAAGAAAATCTAATAATAGTAAGGAGCTGCAATGAAAAAAACTGCTGTTATTACCGGAGCCTCCAGAGGAATCGGCCGCGCCTGTGCAATAGAACTGGCCAAACACTTTGAAAATATTGTAATCAATTCACTACACCACCCAGAGGACTTAGAGCAAACCAAAGCTGAGATAGAAAAACTCGGTGCCACCTGCCTCATACAATCCGGCGATGTGGGGAGCTATAGCTTTGTCTCCTCCATGATAGAGGAAACCATCCGTTCTTTTTCTTCTATAGACCTGTTGGTCAATAACGCCGGAATTTCCTATATAGGTCTTTTAACGGATATGTCAATACAAGACTGGAATCAGGTTATTACCACTAATCTCACCTCCGTGTTTAACTGCTGCCGTCATGTCATTCCCCATATGGTAAGACGCAAATCCGGACACATTATCAATATATCCTCCATGTGGGGATTAAATGGCGCTTCCTGTGAGGCGGCCTACAGCGCCGCAAAGGGAGGAGTAAATGCCCTGACTCAGGCCCTGGCAAAGGAATTAGCTCCCAGCAATATACGTGTCAACGCCCTGGCATGCGGCGCCATCGATACACAGATGAACAAAGCTTTTACACAGGAGGAGCTGACGACACTTTGCGAGGACATCCCTATCGGTCGACTGGGACAACCGGAAGAAGTCGCCCTAATGATCTGGCAGCTATACAACAGTCCATCCTATCTGACCGGCGAAATCATAAAAATAGACGGTGGTTATCTATAAAACCACCGTCTTTTTCTGTCTGTTATTTTATTTTGCTGCTGTTCTTGTTATATTGTCGTCCTGCACATTGTCATCCTGCTGTGGGTAAGTCGCCTTCTTCAAAACTCGTCCCACTCCTACATATTTTCTGTAATTATAATCAGAAATCGTAATACCGGTAATTTCATTTGAAGCATGTACCACCTTTTGATTGCCAATATACAGGGCAACATGTGAGCAGCTGCTCTTGCTGTATCCATAGAAAATCAAATCACCCGGTTTAATATTCTTCATCTTAACCGATTTAACGGATTTCAGCTGACTATATGCATTGTGTGCCAGATTATAGCCAAATTCCTTGTACACTGACATGGTAAACCCTGAGCAATCTGTACCCTTTGTCAGACTTGTCCCTCCATAGCAGTATTTGTTTCCTACATATTGCAGTGCAAAACTCACAACCTCTTTCTGCTCAACAGACATACCTGAATAGTCTACCACTGTAACCTTACATGTATATTTCTTACCGTTTACCTTTGCTGTCACCTTTGCCAGTCCCACTGACACCGGTGTAAGCATTCCTTTCTTATTTACCTTAACAACTTTTTTATCGGATGTTGACCACTTTACCTGTGCATCTGTATTTTTTACCATGAGCTGAGCATCTTTTGTTCCTAACTCCACTACCATCTTGGTTTTATCTAATTTAACTTTTGCTGCCTGTGCTGTTGCTGGAAGCATTGCCACAATGCTAAGTATAAAAAGTAATGTTAAAAATGATGTCACTATGCGCTTCATAACTACTTTCCTTCCTAATTCTTTTTACCCCTTTTTCTTCAACAATGACCATTCTAACATATTTTTAACATTTTTCAACCCCTTTTTGAAACATTTGTAACATTTTTGTAACATTTTATTTTTTTCCCATGTCTTTTTGTTAGGATAATACAAGAAAACAGGCCGATAAGCAGTGAAACACCTCACTGTCATCGGCCCTTTCCTTTTCAAAATACTATCTGCTAAATATAAATGTTTATTCCGGATAAACCAAACGCTCCTCAGAAATATTCATCAACACTTCATCATAGTAACGCTTTGCCACATATTTCGCCATATTCAGATTCATATCCAGATAATTACCGCAATCTCTGGCAGCGGCACCGGGTACTTCACCCTCAAAATCCTTCATAAAAACATACATCTCTGTAACCAGCGGTACAACATCCTTTGCCTCATAGTCACCCGCCAAAACCAAATAAAAACCTGTCCGACAGCCCATGGGACCAAAATAAATCACCCTGTCCTTATACTCTGCATGATTCCGCAAAAAGGTCGCACCTAAATGCTCCAATGTATGTACCTCTGCCGTATTCATCACCGGTTCAAAATTCGGTCTTGTCATACGCAAATCAAAGGTTGTGACTGTTTCGGCACCGACTTTATCCTTTCTGGACACATATATTCCCGGCAACAATGTCAAATGGTTCACCGTAAAGCTTGCAATCTTTTCCATAATTGTAAAAACCTCCTTATATCTTGTAACCAATTTTGCTCTGCAATCTTTTCATAATATACTTTACACTATCTCTATAATTCCTCGCAAAGTGCCAGCAACAGCTTCACCGAATGCTCAATTGCCTTTGCTTCAAAGGCTGGATAATCCATAGATGCAGAATCATCTGCCTTATCAGAAATTGCCCGGACAATCAAAAACGGTATCTGATTCAAATAGGCAGCATGCGCAATGGCTGCTCCCTCCATCTCCGTACAAAATCCAGCAAAGTTCTCCACCAGCCAGTTCTTTTTGTTCTTATCGGATACAAACTGGTCTCCACTGACAACCCGCCCTTCAAAAACCTTAACCTCAGGATTCACTCTTTCGCAAACCGTCTTTGCAAGTGTGCGAAGCCTTTCGTCTGCCACAAAAGACAGCGTATCCATTCTCGGTATCTGTCCCAACGGATAACCAAATGCCACGGCATCCATATCGTGCTCCAACGTATCTGTAGACAACACAATATCTCCAATATCAATATCTGCATTTAACGAACCGGCAATACCGGTGTTAATTATCGCATTGACCTTATAACAATCCACCAGTATCTGCGCACACATTGCAGCATTTACCTTGCCAATCCCAGAGCGCACTACCACCACCGGCTTGCCACCAAGCGTTCCCTGATAAAAATCCATGGAAGCTCTGGACTCTACCTGTACAGCCTCCATCTTCTCCTTGATCTTTGCCACCTCTTCATCCATGGCACCAATTATCCCTAACATACTTCTACCTCACTCTCTCTATTCTATTAAGTGAACGAAAAAACTATTTTCTCTCCATGGGAATCGTCAGCCTGACTGTAAATTCTCCCTCCACCTCAAACTTCTGAAATCCGCCATGATGGAGCTTCATAATCCGCTCACAGGTAATCAATCCTATTTTGGTACTTTCATGTACATCCCTGCTGGCACAGATACCATTGCGTACCCCCAGCAAAAGATAGTTCTGCTCTATTCCTGCTGATATCTCTATAGGAGACTGTTTATCCGCATATTTTTCCAGATTAGACAAAATGTTATTTAATACCCGCTGCATATACTGTGAATTAATCAGACAATTACCTGATTTTTCATCAAGGTGATCGATAAATTGGATTTGAAATCCTTCCTCCTCCAGACTGAGAAATTGATTTTCCACTAAATCCATCACCAGCGCATGAGCATTAACCGGTTCCACCTTCAACCGCTTTGTGTCCTCTCCATATATTAAAAAATACTCAAAGAGCTGATCTGACAGTTCCTTAATCTCTCTGGTCTTATCAAGGGAAAGAGCTAAATAATGCTTTCTCTTTTCTTCATCCGTAATATGTTCCATATTAAGCATTTCCAGATATCCTGTCAAGGTGGTAAGAGGAGTCCGCAAATCATGTGACATAGAGGTAACCAGCTCCTTGTTTGCCTGAAGCATTTGCTGTTCCTTTTTCATACTGTCAACAACAGATATCCTGAGCTGTTCAATGCCGTGGGCAAGACTTCCCAGCTCATCCTCTCCCTTTATGGTAATAGGATATTCCAGATTGCCGCCCTCCAAAATCCGAAGCTCCTTCTCAATATCATTTATATATTTTAACTTATTCCGCAAAAGATGGGTAAAAACCGTCAGAAAGATTAATATACCTAATCCCACACCAACTCCCCAGACATAATAAGAATACTGCCAGTAATCATAGCAAAACATATCCACACTGGCCACCGTTCCATCTGCAAGCTCCAGTCTGTACAGATTCTGTTCATCCAGCAGCACAGCATCCTCCTCAAACTCTACCTCCTCAACAACCACATCCGTATCAGAGTAGGCATAATCAGAGTTAAAAACCACCTTGTTGTTCTGATAAATGGACAAATACACATATACATTATCATTAGTCCAGTTCTTAATCTCTGAAATTTTGGCGGCTGTTATCGCATTCCTTTCTACATAAGACTGTAAATCTTCCATATGCTTAATCTGAAAGGTACGGTTTTTCTCCGTATCATCAAACTGATTCTCCACAAAGTCTAATCCAAAATGAACAACCAAAAAACCGCAGCAAAAAGCACAAAGTCCAGAAAGCACAACACAGCCCACCAAGTACCATGTCAGTTTTGTCCGAAAAACATCCCAAATCCTAAACAACCCGATAACCCCTTCCCCATATATTATGAAGGTACTTCGCATTGGGTCCTGTATCCCCTAATTTCTTTCGAATATTCCGGATATGTACCATCACCGTATTCGTCGAATTAGGCATATAGACCTCATCCCAGACTCCTTCATATATTTCTCTTGCCGTAAAAATACGGTTGCGGTTAGAGGCAAGCAGTAATAAAATTCTATACTCTATCTCCGTGAGAGAAATTTCTTTGCCGTCTCGAATCACTTGTTGTAAATCTGTGTCCAAAATAATATCCTGTATCACAATCTGGTTTGTTTTTCCCATTTCAATTGTTTCCCGACCCATGTGGGGACGTTTTAACAATGCTTTCACCCGAAGCAGCAACTCTGTACAGGAAAAGGGTTTCACCAGATAATCATCTCCTCCTGCCTCAAAGCCTTCTACCAAATCAGACTCAGCTGATTTAGCTGTCAGAAACAAAACCGGAACATCTGCCTTGCTACGAATCTGTGTGCAAGCATCATATCCACTGCATCTCGGCATCATAATATCCAATATAACAAGGTGAATACTGTCGTCAAACTTCTCCACCGCTTCTACACCGTCATTAGCTAGTACCACATCAAATCCGGCATCCTCTAACATAATCTGCAATAACTCCCGAATATCTTTTGCGTCATCCGCTACCAAAATCTTCTGCCTGTCTGACATACCCACACCTCTCATTTCACCTGTTTAACAAAACACACAAAGCTTCAATATTTGCTGTATCAGTATAGCAGACTTTATCAAAAAATCCCATTAAATCCAGAAACACTTAAGAATTCTTTATATTTACATATCCTGTTAATAGACCTTAAACCATTTTACAAACAGCCTTGCTATCTTATAAATCGGTCCCTCCAGCCTTTTTCTGGCATTCTTAAGCTCCCCCCTTATGGCAATATGCTGGGGGCAATGCTGCTCACACTTTCCACATTCCACACAATTTGAAGCAGCCGAGGAATTACGGCGCATAGCCGTACACATGATATATTCCCGCAACCCCGTCATTTTGCCCTCGGTATAACAGTGGTTATATGCTGCAAAGGTACCCGGAATATCCACCTGCATTGGACAGGGCATACAATATCCACAACCAGTACAATTGACCTTCATTTTAGAATTAATCGCCTCCAGAACACGAGCCAGCATCTGCTCCTCTTCCTCACCGATTTCACCCTCTTGCGAAGCAGCAGCAGTACCTACATTATCCTCTACCATTTCAACCGAATTCATACCAGACAGCACGCAGGTAACCTCCGGCTGACTCCAAAGCCATTTAAATGCCCATTGTACTGGTGTATGCTTCACCGGATACTCCTCAAAGATTTTCAGTGCCGCCTCCGGCAGATTATTCACCAAACGACCTCCTCTAAGCGGTTCCATAATAACCACCGGCAGTCCCTTTTCATGAGCGTATTGAAGCCCTCTCCTTCCCGCCTGAGAATGTTCATCCATATAATTATACTGAATCTGGGTAAAATCCCAGTCATAAGCATCCACCAACTGACAGAACATATCAGAATTACCATGGTAGGAAAATCCCACCTGGCGGATCGCTCCGCTTTTTTGTTTCTCCTTAAGCCACTCTATGATTCCGAGACCCTTAAGCCGTTCCCATGTAGCAACATCCGTCAGCATATGCATCAAATAGTAGTCAATATGATCCGTCTGCAGTCGCGCCAGCTGTTCGGCAAAGTATTTTTCCATGCTCTCCTTACTTTTAATCAAATAATGTGGCAGCTTACTGGCAATGTACACCTTATCCCGAATCTGATTACGGGCAAGAATTTCACCCAACGCAGCCTCACTGCCAGGGTAAACATAAGCAGTATCATAGTAATTAACTCCGGCACGATATGCTCTCATAATTTCCTTTTCTGCCTTGTCCAAATCAATCTTACCGCCGTTCTGGGTAAACCGCATACAGCCATACCCAAGAACCGACACATCGTTTCCATATTTATCCTTGCGATAATTCATCTCCTGCCTCCATCTTTATTTTATTTATGTAATATCCTCTAGGTATTATTTATTCGCTTCTTCTATAATACTCTGCAGCTCTTCTAATTCCTCCGCCGGAATTTTGGTATATTCTGCAAGCTCCTCTGTTGTCGGAGAATGTCCCGTCTCCTCCGTCAACAGCTTCATCGCCTCATATACCAGACCTACCCTGCCGACAATAGCATCACCCAGCTCCTTCTCATCACGAATTCCTGCTACATAGGCAATAACACCTTCCTCAACCGCTGTGGAAAGCTCCTCTTCTACATCTGTCTTCGCCATACTGCCACACAATTGCTGTAACTTTAAGAGCAATGCTATATTGCCCTCCTGTACCAAATCCTCCACACTGAGCTTTGAATCCAGATATTTTCTAGCAATCTGCAGTACGTTTTCCAGCCACGCAGTAGAAATCATATCTACCATGGCAGTATCCCCCTGTAGCAGCTTTCGATAGAATTCCGCCTTTTCTTCCGGCGTATAAACCGGCAGCATTTCCAGCTCTTCTAAGTACATCTGAAAAATACGAGAATTATCGGAAACCTCCTCCCCCGTATCCTCAAAATTTCCAGAATCAGCCAAAAAATCCAGAACCAACTGTTTCTGGTTTTCCTCCAACTCCAAATCTGCAAAGTATGCCAGAATTTCCTCCTGTGACAGAGGCTCCTCAGCAACCCGCATAATCTCCTTTACCGCATTTAACGTTTCCATAAATGTGTTCTGATCTGTCATATTTTTCCTCTCTACCTTCAATACTATTTTCTAACAGGCTTTTTTAAAATATCCAGCGTATGAGCTCCCGCTCCAATTAAATCCTGCCTTTCACAGGTTGCCAGATGATATTGAACAAAAAGCTGGAATGTCTCCTCATCCATAGCGTTTAGTACCGGACGCATATAGTCAGCTGCCCCGTCCGGAGAAATTATCTTCTCTCTCTCCAAACCCGATGCTGCATTCAATCTATCTATATCCTCTATACGGACATAGTCATACAAATCCTTTTCTTCTGCCAGCGAGTGAAAATCCTCCGTCAGCCGCCCTTCCCTGATGCACTCTGTGACATGGTTTTCCCTAAATGCATACGTCAGCACACAATATTCATTCATACAGTATGCCACCAGTATCCGTCCTCCGGATTTTGTTACTCTGGCAGCCTCCATAAGAGCCCTAAGCTTATCTTCAAAACAAAACAAATGATACATTGGACCAAACAGCAATGTCAAATCAAACTCTTCGTCTTCAAATCTTTTTAAATTTAAGGCATTACCCTGAAAGGCCTTTACCTGACTTTTCTTAGCCTTCAAAATACCCAGATTATATTTTACCAGCTCCACTGCAGTCACATCATAGCCTTCCTCCGCAAGTTTCACGGAATATCTGCCTGTTCCCGCACCAATATCCAATATTCTAATTGCCGAATTATCACGCCTGTCCTGACCCTCTATCGCCCCAGCCTCATGAAATCCCATCTCTTGCAATTCGTCCAGACACCGATGGATATATTTCATGGAAGTGATAAACTCAACCTGCCCATGACGACTCTGCAAACGTTTATCTTCATTAAATTTGTTATAATATTTTTCCAGCTCCGACATTTCTTTTGCCATATTCCATAAGGCCTCCGACTGATAAAAGCATCGTCAAAAAACGATGCTTTTATCCTGCTCATATTTAACCTGTTTATTGTATCTGCATATCCGCCAACGACTGCGCCATCTCATTAAGACCTGAGATAATATCACCCACCTCGCTGGTAATATTGCTATTCTCCTCACTGCTCTGGAAGGTTTCATTGGAATGTGCCGTAACCTCCTCGGTAGCTGCTGAAATAGTCTCGATTCCCTCAACGATAGCGGTGTTGGACTCTGTAAGCTCTTTAACCAATGTTTTTAAAGAAATCACTACCTCATAGACACTATCAGCGGACTCATGGATTGCAGCAAAGCTCTGGGCTGTACTGTTGGCCGCTACATTCTGGGCTGTACTGTTTTCAATCATATTTTCCACTACCTCAACCACTCTGGCCAATTCATCAGAAATATTCTTAATCAGCACAGTAATGTTATCTGTCGCCCCCTGTGTCTGAGTTGCCAAGGCAGAAATCTCAGAGGCAACCACCGCAAAACCACGACCGGCTTCACCTGCCCTTGCCGCCTCAATACTGGCATTCAGGGACAAAAGACTTGTCTGCGTGGTAATCTCATCAATCATAAAAATAATCGACTGCATCTGTTTAGTATACTCATTTAACTCAGCCAGTTCAGAAGATACATGGGCATTTTCTTTATTGGAAACATTCACATGCTCTATCAGGCTGTCAACCGTCAATTTGGCCTTATCCAACTCCCTCTTCGTATCCGAAATATTATTCTCTATCCTTGTTGAAGCCACCTCTACCTTGGAAATCGTATTCTGAATCTCCTCCGTCTTCTCCATCTGAAGCTGGATGGACTCTGCTGTATCATTGGTTCCCATAGCAACCTCTTCCATAGAAGTCTTTGTCTTTGCTGCAGAGCTTTCCAGCATCCCCATTTTATCCGTCACCAGACCGATATTAGCTGAAAGCTGCTGGGAAGCGGACAGAATTCCCTTCATAATCTCCTGTGTCTGCCGTTCCTTTTCCTCAATCTCTTGTATCTTTATTCTATTGTTTGTATTAGTAATCTTAGTGGCAACATACATATAAACAGCAAATAAAATTGTTGATCCAATACGGATTTCTACATTCGGCAGATCCTCCGCCATAATTTGATGCTTTGCTGCCATTACCGCAACCTGAACAAAATTACCAAGCACAACAGTGGCAATAAAATATATTGTCACCCGCAGATCATTGTAGCAAATCAAAATAACGGCCAGCACCATCGCATATACATAAGCAACAGGCGAATACGTTGTAAAAATAATAAACATATAGAAGATTGCAAAACCACTGGCAATAAGATTCTTTATACGGCAATGCTCATTATCGCGCTGATATAAAATCCAACCCGCCACTACCGGCACTGCTGCCAGTATTGTAAAAACAATGAAATATCCGACTGTTCTGCTCTTTTTAACAACCTCAAGCAAATAGCACAAAACCAGAACAACAACCATAACTGAATAGCAAATCAATCCCGCTCTGTTGTTGCGTTGCATTTCTGTCATATTTTTTCCGTTCATCGTAACCTCCAATATCCCCTGTGTCATCTCAAATTGTAGGCATTGTTAATCACATAAAACCAATATCTGTCTATCAGTCTTCAAGCGATAATTAAAAACCTGACTTGTACTATTGTAACGCAATTTAAGAATTAATGCAACGCCAATTTTCCTCGTTAGTTTTCACTCCTCTATCACATCCTCCAGGGCATCCTGCACATCCTCTCTGGCATCTTCCACTGCTTCTTTGGCATCCTGTATCGCCTCCCGGAACTCATCCTCTATTTCCCTTCTAAGCTCATCATCATCCATGGAATGATCATATTCAATACCATATTTATCCATCAGGCTTCTAAGTCCTTTAATATCTATGTCCATTCTGCCTTTTCTGCCGTCAAGGCGTATCAGATTTTCCCCGTCCTTATCAGTAAATACCACCATATCATCTCCAATAGTGATATGGAGCTCATCCTCATCAAAAAGCACATCCAGACCGCCCAGCGTCTCCTCCAATGTATTTTCCCAGTCAACACTGCTCCATTTTGATACCCATTTTATGGTATCTCCTGCCAGCCGCAAGCCTCCTATAATAAGGAAGGCAACCATAAACACGGACAAAACAATGATAGCTGCCACAGTAGAAAAGAAACCGATTAAGATATTTCTCTGAGACCTTTTAAAGGCTTCCTCATCCTGAGGTGTTTCCACTGCCGGCACCAGCTCCATCCCACAGTTAGCACAGAACCGACTTCTGCCATCCACCCTTTCATTACAATTTGAACAGATTACTTTGTTGTAATCCATACGGACAATCAGATAAATCAGCAAACCAATACATCCCGGCACCAAAATCACCACTACCGTCCACAAAAAACCATTCATTCCCTTATTGTGTGCATCCCGATAGGTCCATACACCCAACAAAACTGCAAGAGCAAAAATGGCAATACTGATTAACGCTCCTAACAAAATCGAAATCGCAAAATGTGTCATATCTCATTCCTCCTAAAACAACCTTGTATTGCTTACCAAATCACTCTTCCATACACCCACAAGAGTAATTATCCAACTGATTACAATTTCCAGCACCAGTACGACCAGATGAAGAACCAGCCATACATCACTTATCCGCTGAAGCAGATTAGGCATCCACGAAGATGCTCCACCGATATTCATCAAAACATAAAGCAAAAAGAAAATGGCTGCCATCGCTCCGGATACTACAGTAGCAGTCACTGCTGGAAGCCACCACAGTGAAAGACCTTTCCCCCTTGCTGCCTGTTGGCAGATAAGCTGATTTTTCAACCGGATATTCCATTCCTCCGGAACACTCTCTGTAGTATATGCCTGTCTAAGAAGTCTCTCTACGCTGTCTGTGTCCGGAAAGCTCTGTTCATTTTCTTCCGCTATGCTGCTCCTTTGTCCTTTATCTTCCTGCTTTTCTTCTATATTCCGGTTCACTCAACACCCCTCCATTTCCTTCCGTAGTTGCTCCTTTGCCGTATGCAGTCTGCTCTTCACCGTTCCCTTCGGAATTTTCAAAATTCCTGCAATGTCCTCGATAGAAAGCTCGCCAGCATAAAACAGTAAAATCACCTGCCTCTGTTTATCCGGCAGCCGGTTTACACATTCTCTGAGACAGGAAATCTGCTCCTGCTTCACCACTTCCTCTAAAACATCTGTCTCATCTTCGACATCCGCAAGCCGGTCACCTTCAATCTCACCGGATATGGTTGGGAGAATCCGTTCCCGTCTGGCATATCTACTTTTATGATTCCTCCAGATGTTGGATGCAATAGACATCAGATATGCCCGCGGATTCTTCTTAAGGGATATTTTTTTGTGCAATTCACAAGCCTTTAAGAAGGTCTGCTGATATAAATCCTCCGCCTCATCCAATGTATAGGCCAGACTCCTGCAGTAGCGATATATGCTGTCACCATACTGTTCCACTAACAGCTCCACTTCATGAACCTCCACAACCTCACCTCCTGCTATGTATTGTTGTAAGTTATCCAAAGGTTCATCTCACTACACATATTTTTCCACCGGGGCTCATATCAGTCCATAATCTCTCCGGTCTCCATATTCACATTCCGCACATTAATACCATTCACCTCTACACTGTCGTTCACCTCTATGACTATATACTGTCTTCCATCAATCATTTTTGTTTCCACCAAATCCGTGCGCTCAGGTTTTACCTTAATGATCACGTCCGGCATTTTGATATCAAAGCTTCTAGTGCTTGCCACATTAGCCGCAGCAAATCTGGGTTTTTCCTCATTGCACACAATGCTGTCAAAGGCTGTCTCAAAGCTCTCAATAGCCTCTGCCTTCACCCCGCTATCCTCCAAAAGCTTTCTCATATCCATTTTATCTAGTTCTGGAGGCTCCGGTGCATCCTTCCTCTCCTCCACATATTCATTCAGATTCTCATGTATGGTTTTTATCGTTTCAAAGTCACACTGCTCTCCGAGAGAGTTTTCAATGATATCCTGAAAGGTTTCCTGCTGTGCCTTAAAGGATAGCGGTGCACCACAGCCAAGCGCCGTATCGATAAACTCCTCCTGCATCAGCTCCGAATTTTTTGTATAATAAAGCAGACCATGTACATCTGTATTCCTATCATTAAATGCCGGAAAAAGAAAGCCATGTACCGGAGGTGCCACCACCCAGTCACGAATACGACTTTCAATACTGTTGTTTTTCTCATTGTAACACAGTCCTGCATCGGTAAGCTTCACCGGACAAATGCTGCATAGGATATAGTCATATACATAATCTGAAGCATCCTCGTTTTCAATACCGTCTGTTGTCTGCCCCGGCACATCATATGCGGCATAAATGACAATAATGTAATAATTTTCTCCATAGTTATAGCTCTCTATAACCTTATCATAAAATTTTTCCATCATCGTACTGTCTTCCAGCTTGGAATTTTTTAACTGCAGCAGAAACTCCTGTGTTCCCCCATCTTCCTCCTGCTCTCTCGGAAATTCCATATTCAGCAGATTCTTTCCAAGGGTTCCTGACAATGTATTCCGAAAAATAGTAAAATATTTAAAATTCTCCTCCTCCGTCAATGTCAGAAAGGACTGAGCCAGCTCTGTACGTTTATTTTTCTCCCCATCCACATAGCATCCGCAGATCCTTGTAATGGTACAATGCTCCGGAGTAAACTGTTTTTTTATCTCATTGATTTCCTTTTTATTCATCTCTAATCTCCTCTCATGGTAAGTGTGTTTCGTTGAATATAATAATCATCTGCTTGTCTGACATAGTCATATGCGAAGTTGGAGTTATTAACTGCTTATGCTATCTTATCACAGACATTTAGAAGAATAAACAATAATTTTTCATTGATAATAATACATGTTCTCAACTTGCCATATATCACCAAATATGTTAAATTAGTATCAACATTTACACAGCCGTTGGCAGGACATCTTGCCCTGTCTTGGATAAGGAGGATATGATATGACCACAAAAATTAACCCATTCGCCCAGATTTATGAAGCTTTCAAAGGATTTTCCTTCAGTGATTCCTTCTATAATCTGCGTCGACAGTCAACCGGCAGTAAGATACTTTACTCCATCATTATCAGTATACTGACCAGCCTGGTATTTTGCGGACTTTCCGCTTTCAAAATCGCCAGTGACAAAGACCTGAATCAGACATTAAATGACTTGCCTGATTTTTCCTATGCAAACGGGGAACTCTACTGTGCAGGGCAATATGACATTAATCAGAGCGGCACCTATTTACTCATTGACACAAACCAGAATGAATTTACCGAGAACCATATGCGCTCTATTCTCAATGACTCCAGCACATCTCAGGCCTTAATGCTTAGCAAGACCAACATGGTTATGTACCGGGGAACAACCGGCGAATATCAGAACATGACATGGAATGATTTCATGGGAGCTTTGGGAATACAAACCTTCTCCAAGCAGATGCTGCTCTCCGGTTATCGCGGTGTAATTTACAAGGTTGCCACAGTCCTTTTCTTTATCATGATTCCGTATCAGTTTATCAAGCTGTTTTTTATTACGCTACTTTTAACTCTGGTTGCATTAATCTGCAATGCTACTTCACACACTGATAAGGATTTCCCTACACTTTATTGGATATCCTTCTATATAGAGAGTGTATTGCTAATTATTATCGCTATCCTTAAGCCACTAAGTGTGTTAAGGGGAAGCTCCCTGACAATTGCCTGTATCGTCCTCTTTGCCATAACTATGACCAATACGTTAAAGCATGGCGAACCGGCACCGGCAGTATCCAGACCAGTTTCGGGCGGTTTAAATGATGACTTTGATGATTTCATAAGCCGCTCCGACAGCAGCACAGTTCAATCAGCCTTTGAAGAGCCAAAGCCGTCGACATATGAGAGCAGTTCCAACACCTACTCCCAACCGGACTATCAGGATCCCTTTGCAGAGACATCTGACACAAATACGGAAACCGAGCAGAAGAACGATAATTCCTCCTCCGGCCTTTCACTGAAATTAAAGGATTAAAGAAAAATGCCGCTTATCTCCAGCCTATAGGTACATGGAGATGAGCGGCAAAATTTTATCTGTTACTTTACATACGTTCCCACAAATCCAAAGGTTTCATTATAATAAGTATCTGCATCTGCATATCGGCAGTCACCATGAGTGCCCGCAGGAATCGTCACCACCTTATGAGGCGAAGCCACAGCCGTGTCTAATTGCTCCATCATATCCTCAGAGGCATAGGTATCGTTACCTCCGCAAATTAACAGGATTGGTATCGAAGTCTTCTGTACCTGTTTTACCGCATCAGCCTCTGTTAGCGTATATCCGGCCCATACCTTCATCACCGGATTCATCATATGAACTAGTGGAAATACCGGCCACTCCGGATGCCTCGTCTGATACTCCAGCTTCACCACATCCCACGCACTGGTGTATGCACCCTCCGCCACAATTGCCTTAATATTATTTTTCACTGGCTCCCCCGAAAGCATCAACGCCGTATCCGCACCGATATCCACACCGTGAATAACAATCTGTGCCGAAGGATTATCCTTCAAAATTACATCTATCCAGTTAATCACATCCAGGCGGTCCAGCCATCCCATTCCGTAAAATGAGCCTTCACTTTCACCGTGTGCCCGTAAGTCAGGCATGAGCACATTATATCCCTGCTCGGTATAATGCATGGCAATATCATAAATATTCTCCATCGCATCATTATATCCATGAAGAACCACCACCCAGCAATCGCTGTCCGGATTCACAATAATCTTGCGGGCTACCAGAATCCTCTGGTCATCCGCTTCCATAGTTATTTTTTCCTGTTTAACTTTCTCACGCCATTTGTCTACCTTCTTCTCCTCTGCAGACTTAGCCGACAAGGTTTCTGAAACCACCACCATTCCCTCAGTACTCTGCCGGTTACCACTGCGTCCGCGAATCATCATATCTCTTGACAGCAAAAAACCCGCCACAATTGTTACAATAGTCAGCAGCACTGCCAGCTTGAAAATCGTCCAGACAAATTCCAAAAAGCCGCCAATCACTCTTCCCACCGTAATTTTCTCTTTATACGGATTAACTTCCGGTGCTTTTATCACCAAAGGTTCTTCCTCTAGCTGCCCAAAATTATCTGTCTGACTCCTTTTCTCGCCTTTTCTGTCCTGAGACGACTTGCTCACCGTTTCACGTCTTCTCTCTGCATTCTTTTGTTCCTCTTCGCGCTTCCTCACAGCAGCCTTCCGCTCTTCCTCACGCTTTTTTATCTCTGAATTTTTCTTCCCTTCTTCACGTTTTCTTGTCTCTGCAGTTCTTTTCTCATCCTCACGCTTCTTTGCTGCTACCTTCCGCTCTTCTTCGCGTTTCTTTGCCTCAAAAGCCCTTTTCTCATCCTCACGCTTCTTTGCTGCTACCTTCCGCTCTTCTTCGCGTTTCTTTGCCTCAAAAGCCCTTTTCTCATCCTCACGCTTCTTCGCAGCTACTTTCTGCTCTTCCTCATGCTTCTTTGTCTCCGCAGTTCTTTTTTCCTGTTTATTGGAGTTCTTTTTGTCTGATACTTTATTCTCCTTTTCGGCAACCTGCTCTGCTGCGCTCTTCAAAATCTGGTCAATTTCCTGGTCGGTTATCTTACGATTCGGATTTCTCGGTATATTTTTTACACCCGAATCCGATTTATTTTCTTTCTCTCTCATGAAGGAACCTCCTCGTTATTCTCTATGTAAAATGGCAAGCGCCCGCCTTACTTCCTCAACCGGAAGCTGTCCTGGTGCCGAAGCTGCCCCAGCTGTTGCAAAAGTCAGCGCAGATCCAAAAAGCTCCCCAGACAAACGACTGATAATGCCCATATCCCCCATAGACATTGTAATAACTGGCTTTCCACCACCATCCTCATAATACCGCAATGTGGCTGAAAACAATGTCAGTACATCCCTCTCCCTTAGCGGTGTCACTGCAATCTTCAGTACATCTGCCCCCTGCTGGTCCATATGCCAAAGCCGCCGAAGAATCTCTGTTTCCTCTGGCGTCCCGCTAAAATCGTGATTACTGGCCACCACATATACACCCTGATCATTGGCCACACAGCTCAGCTCCTGCAAAAGACCCTCCTGCGCAAATGCCTCCACATCCAACATATCTATAAAACCACTTTGACAAGCCTTTATACATAAATTCCGGTAATCATCACCTGTTATTTCCTGTTTTCCACCTTCTGCTGCCGACCTAAAGGTAAACAGAAGCACCCGGTTCTCCAGACGCTCTCTCACCAGCGCCAGCAACCTCAGCATCTTATCCCCTTCTAAGATATCCTCATACCAATCTGCCCTTAATTCTATACAGTCCGGACTCTGCTTTAGTGCCAGATCCACCTGTTCCAAAACACCGCTCTCCGTCTGTCCTGTAATCGGCACACAGATTTTGGGCATTCCTCTGCCCAATTCCAAATCTCTCACTTTAACAGTTTTTATCTCCATGCAAATCTCCATTCTGCCATAAGCTTCTCTTTAACTGACTAAAAAAGTAACACATCACACTCCCATGCAATGTGCTACTATCACTTCTATAATATAAATCAGCACGCTTCCTTAATAATCTCAACAAATTCCTGCTCTGAAACCGCCTTTGAATAGTACCACCCCTGCAGATAATCACAGCCGATATCCGACAGCTTATTCTGCTGCTCATCAGTCTCTACACCCTCAGCTACAATATGCATTTTCAATTCCTTCAGCATTCCTACAGTATGCTTTAAGGTAATTCCTGCTCTCTCATTCTCAAAGGCATCCCACACCATCAACTTATCCAGTTTAATGATACAGAACGGAAATCTGTGAATATAACCGATAGTTGCATAACCTGAACCGTAATCGTCCAGAGAAAAGGATATCCCCTGCTGATACAGCCTCTCCACATTCTCCTGCAAAATAGCAAAAGAATTCGATGCCGCTGTCTCCGTAATTTCCAAATTAATCTGCTCCGGCCGCACGTGATAACGATCCATAATCTCGTTTAAGGTATCCACAAAATCACTCTGTATACACTGCACAACAGAAACATTTATTTCTATGTATTCGATACTGGTTTCCTCTAAATTCTGTTCCGAGATAAACCGACATACCTTTTCAAAAATCATCGTCCCTAATTTTACAATGGAGCCGTTTCTCTCTGCAATCGGAATAAAGATTTCAGGCGAAATATTTCCCAGCAGGTCATCATGAATCCGCACCAGTGCCTCCGCTGAAGTATAGGCCTGTTTCTCTGTATTGAAAATCGGTTGATAATATACCTCTATCGTATCTCGCTCTATTGCCATTTCCACCGCCTGCTCTATCGCCTGTTCCTTACGCATTGCATGGAGGTCCATATCCTTCGCATACACAACCCCACCTTTTCCGGCTCTTTTTGCCAGCAGCACAGAATAATCAATGACATCTATTATCGTCTCCAGCTGGTCACCGTCCTCTGGACAGGAAATGCAGCTTATTGTTGTACTCAGCATCACCGAGACATCCTCTGTAATCCATGGATGCCGGAATCGTTCATGTAGCTGCTCCAGCATTTTTTCACGCTGTATCTCATCTTTAAGCTGTACAGCAAACCGATCATCACCATATCGATATACTGACCCCATACCAGCCAGCGATGTCAGAAAATGAGCTACCTGCATCAGAAGCATATCACAGACAGCAACACCAAAGGTCTTATTGACAAAACGGAAATCGTCCAAGTCCAAAACAATGATTTCAAAACTCCGCCCTGCCACAATATCATTACCTAAGAGTTCCTCCATCATATTACGATTTAAAATCTGAGTGTTGTAATCCAGCATTTCCGACGGATTCTGTGCCACAAAGTAGACAATCAGCAGAACCATCGCCATCGCAAAATCAACAAACACTACATCTGGCATTCTCTGCTGTAAAAATACTGCCACAATCATGGCAAGTCCCAACCCTGCCATAGTTGTCAGCCTGCCAAAAGTATTAAATCTTTCATGTACTACACAATACACCACTCCGTACAGTATGCAGTATGCAGCAACTCCATTGAGCACATTGATAGCATCAGTCTCCAGATATCCGAACCTGCCACTGTATGTATATAGGTGATGCGTTGCAAAGTTGCGGATAACCTCCTCCAGATAAACAACTACCGGAAGCAAGAACAATATACCAGAAAGCTTATTCTTCTGTGGGCGCCGACCACTCCAGGCAATCAAATACGCCATAATCAAGACAGCAACACCATATTGCAACATGTAATAGACATCAATTATTGGACGGGCACTCATGTACTTATCCAGTCCCAAATAGTACAGCAGTCCCTTTGAAACCACATTACAGACAACGGTCAAGCCCTCCAAGATTGTAATCGCCAAAAAAATCCGACTCCTCTTAATCGGAACATAACAGCCCCGCAGCTGCAGGTAACCCACAACCAACAGCACTACTAATGCGCTTAATTCAAAATCCATATTCCACTGCATAACAACATCCTCCTCCCAATCAAATGTTTTATCGCAAAGCCACCGGCCCGACACTCCGTTACCGGCAGATTATCTCTCTACTATTGTGGCGGCATCATTTCCAGATTCAAATCTACCGAGCCTGCAATACCCGGTATCCCTCCGCTCTCTGTATACTGCCAGATTGAAAATTCATATGGCCAATCCGGCTCGTCTGCATACTGAGCATACCAGATTGGATACTGATAAATTCGTTCCAAATCCAGATACAATGCATAATAAGTCTTATTAGTATACATCATCACCTGTCGTCCGGACGCTGCAATCGTCTCCAAAAATCCCAATGCTGCCTGAGTGTGTTCCTCCTGTGACAGATTATTGGTTCTTGCATCCTCCTGCATCGGATCCTCGCGATCCAACACAACAGGATAAGACAGGCTGTAATCTCCAAGCTGATTTAGCACAAAATTTGCTTCCTCAACTCCCTCATCATAAGTAACTGCCTGGGAATAGAAATAGACTCCTACCGGCACTCCGTTCTCCGCCGCCCCCTGCATATTCGATGAGTAATAGGCATCTGTGGCAATATTGCCTCCTGTATATCCCCGGTAACCCACCCGGACAAAGGCAAAATCGACCTCACCAGCCACTGTCGCCCAATCGATAGCTCCCTGGTGTTCTGATACATCAATCCCCACCCTCTTAACAGAGCCATCCGCCTCAACATAATTTTTAAACATACCACTACTGTCTAAATTGGCAAAATCCCATTCATGCCGCTTAATATTTGCACTAATCTTAATCTTATGGAATTCTCCAAATTTATCAATGACACGAATGTAGCTGGCACGCATAAACCGCTCATAATTATCCGCACTCAGCGCTGATATGTCATTATTATAATATCCCGGCAGTTTGGATGTACTCATAGAAAACGGCTGACCTAATCCGTAATAATCCTTCTGACACCCACAAAGCACCGCCATGAGACCGATACACAATCCAAGTAAATAAATATGCTTTCTCATTTGCAATACCCCATTCCGTTCTTCACAGACACATATATCATTATAATACTATAAATTTTTAATTTCTTCAACGGATTTCACAAAAAATTATTAAATTTCTCAAATGATTTGTTAAATATATTGTCAAAACTCCATTGACTTCCATTTTTATAAATGATATAGTATGCGTGTATTTATAAAGCGTGAAAAGATACCAACACTCTCGCTATGTTTTGGTATATACTTTTACCTCTATCGATGCAAGATAATTTAAAGGAGGTACTTTTATGAACAAAGGTACAGTAAAATGGTTCAATTCAACTAAAGGATTTGGTTTCATTACCAACAGCGAAACTGGCGAGGATGTATTCGTACATTTTTCTGGCATTGTTGCAGAGGGTTATAAGACTCTGGAAGAAGGTCAGTCCGTATCATTTGATATTGAACAGGGTGCTAAGGGCGCACAGGCTGTCAACGTAACTGTTGTAGCATAGTTTTAACCATTTATTACTACAGAAATCCCAAAACAGATTTCAAAAAAACTGTCAGTTAGCAAGCTAACCGACAGTTTTTCTTTTGTTTCATATGTTTCATAATATAATTATAAATGCAGCAC
>CAMWYM010000050.1 GCA_947178475.1 uncultured Clostridium sp.
CGTCAGCATATCCGATATATTGGCAATGGAAACAGCCGTAATGCTGTTTGATGAACCGATGGCAGCACTGGACACGGTAAACGCAGAAAATGTAGAACAAATCCTAAACCGATTGCACCATGATGGCAAGACGCTGTTAGTGGCTACCCATGATGTGGATTTTGCCTACCGCTTTGCCAATCGGATTATTGTATTTGTAGGCGGAGAGATTGTTGCGGACGATACACCGGAGGTGGTTTTTCACAACGGGGAAGTTATGGGGCGGGCGCATTTAAAACAGCCGGTTGTCATGACAATCTGGGAAGCATTGCTGGATAAGGGGCTGGTGAGTGAAGTGAGAAAAACACCGGAGCACCAAATGACAGACTTCGCAGGGGAACCGCAGAGTGAGGAAGCGGGAAAACATGTTAAGGAGATATATACGCCTGTTACAGCAGAGGAAATGATTGCATGCCTGCGTTGACCTGCCTGAAACATATAAAATTAAAGAGGAGTGATGAAAATGACAAAAAACCAAAAGAGAGTATGGAAATTAAGTATTGCGATTGCAATTGTGTTTACGGTATGCCCGGTGAGCAATGCCATGCATATTATGGAGGGATATCTTCCACCGGCATTGTGTATTGCATGGGGAGCTGTGTGCCTTCCGTTTTTGATAAAGGGTCTTATCAGCATTAAGAAGATTTTTGAGGATAATAAGAAGGCAGTTACATTGGTTGCTATGGCAGGGGCCTATGTGTTTGTGCTGTCTGCATTAAAAATTCCTTCCGTAACCGGAAGCTGTTCTCATATGACAGGCACGGGCTTCAGTGCAATTTTATTCGGACCTTGTGTAACGGCAATCCTTGGTATTATTGTTTTGATATTTCAGGCAATCCTGCTTGCCCATGGTGGTCTTACCACCCTTGGGGCAAATACATTTTCAATGGCGATTGCAGGACCGGCTTTGACCTATGGAATCTATGCAATCTGTAAAAAAATGAAGGTGAACAGAAAGGTCAGCATTTTTCTTGCAGCAGCATTAGGTGATTTGTTTACATACTGCATTACCAGTATGCAGCTTGCAATTGCCTACCCCAGTGCTGAGGGCGGTGTGGTCGCATCCTTTGCCGAATTTCTGGGGGTATTTGCCCCGACCCAGCTGCCACTCGCAGTTATCGAGGGTATTCTGACGGTGTTGATTATGATGGCGCTGGAATCCTATGCCAAGCCAGAGCTAAAGGCTGTCGGATTTATCAGAGTAGAAGAAACGAAATAAAGGAGGAAAGGCAGAATGAAAAAGAATATAAGAACGGTTGTAATTTTGCTTATTATTGTGCTGGCACTGATTACTGTTCCGCTATTTGCGTTAAGGGGAGCGGAGTTTGGAGGCTCCGATGATGCCGGAAGTGAGAAAATTGAGGAGATACAGGGTGAGTACGAGCCATGGTTTGCACCGGTGTTAGAGGAAGCCTTAGGTGGAGAAATTCCGGGTGAGATTGAGAGTTTACTGTTTTGTGTACAGACTGCAATCGGTGTTGGTGTGATTGCATTTGTTATGGGAAGATTGGTGGAGCGTAGAAAGCATGAAAAAGGCGATTTTGATTGTTAGTTTTGGGACGAGTCATAAGGATGCAAGAGAGAAAAGCTTGGACTGCATTCTTCAGGATATTGCAAAGTATGTAAACGGGACTATAGCGGACGAGATGGTTAATCAGGACTGTCTGGCGACATCTAAAGAGAAGGAAATTACTGTTTATCAGGCATATACCAGTGGCATGATAATCAGGGCACTTGCTAATGAGGGTGTGAGGATTTTGACGGTGGAGGAAGCCGTTGAAAGAATTCTGGCAGATGGTTGCAGGGAGTTGATTGTGGTGTCAACCCATATGATTCCCGGAATCGAGTATCATAAAATGCTAGAGGCGCTGAATCGATATCGCAGCAGCTTTGACAGGCTGACGGTCACTCCTACAGTGCTGGAGAAGCAGCAGGATTGTGACATTTTAGTGGATGTTTTGCGAAATATACTGAGATTTTCTCCGGAGAAGGAGTATATCCTTATGGGACATGGAACGGAGGCAGATGCCAATGTACGTTATCATCAGATGCAGGAAGCGTTGATAAAGGCAGGACTTGACAATGTGCATATCGCTTCAGTAGAGGCAAAGCCGGATTTGGAAGAGGTAATGGAGAGGCTGGATAGCTTAAGGAAGCGAAGAGGTGCATTCGGAGTGGTAGTACAGCCGTTTATGGTAGTTGCGGGGGAGCATGCTAAACAGGATATGGCAGGTGAAAAGGATTCCTATGTAGCCAGACTTCGGGAAGCAGGATTTCAGGTAGAGGTAGTGATTGCAGGACTTGGCGAATATCCGGAATTTCGGAATATCTATCTGGAGAGGTTGCAGAAAGTGATGAAATAGTATTCGATAGACATTTGATACCCCGCTTTGAGGAATGAGGCGGGGTTTTTGACTTCATGTATTGTCCTATGATATAATGTCACCAACGGAAGCAAAGCGTTTTTTGCCTGAGGCGGGAAGACGAATGATAAGAAAGCATATTTTGAAGGAGCTGCGGGGATAGATATGAGCAATGCAATGGGAAAAATATATGGGATTGGTGTAGGACCGGGGGATCCGGAATTGCTGACGGTCAAGGCGGTGAGACTTATTCGGGAATGTGACGTGATCGGGATACCGGCGAAGGATAAGGATTCCTGTACGGCATATCGAATTGCAAGAAATGCAGTGCCGGAGATAGATGCAAAACCGGTGGTGGCAGTGCCGGTTCCTATGACAATGGATAAGGAGCGGTTAAATGATGCTTATGATGACGGCAGCCGGGCATTGATGGAACAATTGCAGGAGGGTAGAAGTATTGCTTTTCTAAATCTGGGAGACCCGACAATTTATGCCAGTTATATGGAGCTCCACCGGAGAATTACAGAGGCGGGTTTCCAGTCGGAGCTGATTAGTGGTGTGCCTTCGTTTTGTGCGGTTGCAGCAGCGGTGGGTATTCCGTTGGGGATTGGTGCAGAAGCCATTCATATTTTGCCGGGACAGTGCAGTGTGGAAAAATTAGTGGCAGAGGACGGGACAAGGGTTCTGATGAAATCCGGTGGCAGGGTAGGAGAAATAAAGGAGTGCCTGCTGAGGATGGAGGAGGGAAAAGGAATATCGGTCTGCGCAGTGGCAAATTGCGGGATGGAAAATCAGGTGATTTACTCGGATGTCCGGGAATTAGATGAACAGTCGGGATATTTTACGACAATTCTTGTGACACAAAACAGAGATAGTGAGGGGAGGTGGAGAAGATGAGTTTGGCAATGACAACAATTATCATTCTGATTCCTGTTTTCATAGCTATTTTATTGGCAGTACTTTTTGTAAGGGGACAGAAGAAGGAAGAAAAGGATGAGAAAGAATATATGAGCTCCTTATCGGAGGAGGAAAAAAAGGAATATATGCAGCAGAAGAACAAGGATATGCAGTCACAGCAGTCCTTTTACCGCATGAATGATATTGTGACAGGTAAAAAACAATAGTGATATGTGAATGAATCGTTTATTCCTGCGAGCAACAAGCCAAGTGGCTGTTTACAGACATTTGACTCACGCAATTTGCCACTGCGTAGACCGATATTTCTTTTTCTGCAAGTTTGTAATATACGGGAAGGTATCATGTCATGGAACAGTACATCATGAAAAATCAAAGACGGCTGCGGTCTGGAATTACCACAGGCACCTGTGCTGTGGCAGCCGCCCAGGCAGCCGCTATGAAGCTGCTGGGAGTATCCTCTGGGGAGGACACCATTGCAGTATATACCCCAAAGGGAATTACGGTAAATGTTCCGGTTACTTTAATATCCGTAACGGGAAATTCCTGTGAGTATATGGTGGTTAAGGATAGTGGTGATGACCCTGATGTGACTAATGGAGTAAAAGTTTATACAAGGGTAGAGAAGCCCCCTGAAATGATAAGTGAAACAGCATTTCATAGCAGAGACTATTCCGAGCTTTATTTGGAGGGTGGAACTGGGATTGGTCGTATTACAAAAAAAGGTTTGGAGCAGGCAGTGGGGCAGGCGGCAATTAATATTGTTCCACGGGAAATGATATTTCGGGCAGTGGGAGAGATTTGCAGGCAGGCAGAATACCGTGACACTCTGCTGATTACGGTTTCTATTCCGGAGGGGGAGGAGCTGGCAAGGAAAACCTTTAATCCACGGTTAGGAATTGAGGGGGGACTCTCTGTTCTTGGCACAAGCGGGATTTTGGAGCCTATGAGTGAAAAGGCCATTGTGGATACGATAGAGACAGAAATTAAGCTGCTTGCAGCCCAGGGGAGAAAGCAGCTGCTTGCAGCCCCGGGGAATTACGGACAGAGTTATATAGCGGATTACCTGCATTTGGACATGGAACAGAGTGTCAAATGCAGTAATTATATTGGCGAGACGATTGATTTGGCAGTCGCCTACGGTATGGAACATTTTTTGCTGGTGGGAAATATTGGAAAGCTGGTGAAGCTGGCGGCTGGGATTATGAATACTCATTCCAGAGTGGCAGATGCAAGAGGGGAGATTTTTGCTGTTCACACTGTTCTTTGTGGCGGTACAAGGGAAATGGCAGAAGTATTGATGAAATGTGTTAATACGGAACAGATGCTGGAATATCTGGAGGAGTGGAAGCTGCGGGAACCGGTTATGAAAAGTATTTGCCAAAGGATAGAGGAGTATATGGGATACCGTATCGGAGAGAAAATGAAATTTGGAGTGGTTTTGTTTTCGGAGAGGTTTGGATATCTTGGACAGACAAGCGATGCCGGAGAGCTTTGCAGGTACTTGGCAGAACATAGCTGAATACGTCAGCAGGAAATATAGAGGTAAAAAGGAGAAGGCTATGATTCATTTTGTTGGCGCAGGTCCCGGCGCAGTGGATTTAATTACCGTGAGAGGAAAGAGCTTAATAGAAAATGCGGATGTTATTATTTATGCAGGCTCTCTGGTAAATCCGGAATTGCTGAAGTGGGCAAAGGAGAGCTGCAGCATTTACAATAGTGCATATATGACGCTGGAGGAAGTAATAGAGGTTATGGTAAAGGCTGAGGAGGCGGCGCAGACGACGGTGAGACTGCATACCGGCGACCCGGCAATTTATGGGGCAATCAGGGAGCAGATAGATGAACTGGAAAGGCATAAGCTTGCCTATGAGGTATGTCCCGGGGTAAGCTCGATGTTCGGTGTAGCGGCTTCATTGCAGGCGGAGTATACGCTGCCCGGGGTGTCACAGACAGTTATTATCGCCCGGGCAGAGGGAAGGACACCGGTACCGGAGAGAGAAAGACTTAAAGAGCTGGCCAGACATCAGGCGACAATGGTTTTATTTTTGTCATCGGGTCTGGTGGATAGGGTGAAAGCAGAGCTGCTTGAGGGAGGCTATGCACCGGAAACACCGGCAGCTGTGGTTTATAAGGCAACCTGGCCGGAGGAGAAAATTGTGCGTACGACTATTGACGGACTGCCGGAGGCGATGAAGGAGGAACAAATCAGTAAAACAGCGTTGATCGTAATCGGTGATGTGCTGGGTGATGTTTACGACAAATCCAGCTTGTATGATGCCGCATTTACAACGGGATTCAGGATGGGAAGGACGGAAAAAGAGAAAGACTAGATGAAAATATTGATGATTGCGTGCACCAGGGCTGCATATCGGCTCATGCAGGAGTTAAGGGAAAAGTGGATAGAGGCTGTACCGGATACGGAGATTACCTGTAAGGTAAAATGTAGTGGCTTGCCGGAATACTCCATGCCACAGAGCGTTTCCGAATGTGTAGCGGAATATTTTACCCGGGTGGATGCCATTATTTTTTTAGCTGCGGCAGGAATTGCGGTGAGAAGCATTGCTCCCTGTATCCGGCACAAATCGTCTGATCCGGCGGTGATTGTGATAGATGACACGGGAAGGTTCTGTATTTCTCTGTTATCTGGACATACAGGCGGTGCAAATGCGCTGACGGAATATGCAGCAGGTATAATCGGGGCTGTTCCGGTGATTACCACGGCAACGGACAGAGAGGGGAAATTTGCGGTAGATGACTATGCCAGAAGACATGAATTGATTGTGACGGATTGGGGACTGGCTAAGAAAATATCGGCAGATATATTAAACGGTGGTCTGATTGGTTTGCGTGTGGATGAATATTGTGAGTTTAGTGAGACAGAAAGGAATCAATGGAGGGTAGACGACAAGGGTGTTGCCGGAGCGGATGACTTGGGACAGCCTATTACAAGGGGAATCCAGATATCCTATTTCCAATCCATAAAGCCTGTATTTCAGGAAACATTGCAGCTGGTGCCGCAGCTGTTTGTCGTCGGCATTGGCTGCCGGAAAGGCACGTCAAAAGAGGAAATAGCGAAGACTGTTGGGCAGTGTCTGCTTCAGGAAAATATTCATGACAAGGCGGTCTATGCGCTGGCAAGTATCGATTTGAAAGCGCAGGAGGAGGGGATTCTTTCGTATTGCAAAGAAGCCGGACTTTTGTTTTTGACTTATTCCGCTGAGGAATTAAGGTCTGTGGAAGGAGATTACAGCGAATCGGACTTTGTGGAGCAGATAACGGGTGTTTCTAATGTATGCGAGAGAAGCGCAGTGCTGGCAGCAGGAGGAAGGCTTATCTGCAAAAAAAGAGTATATAACGGAGTTACGGTGGCGATTGCAAGAAAGGAATGTCAGGGCTTGGAGGATTAGTATCAGCAGGGCATATGGGACAAGGAGCAGAGATAGTATGAATCGGTTATATGTGGTAGGAATGGGACCGGGCGGATATGAAAAAATGACAGTGGAAGCGCAGACTGTTTTGACTGGCTGTGAGGTGATTGCCGGCTATACGGTTTATGTGGATTTGCTGAAGGATAAATTTCCGGATAAGCAATATCTTGTAACGGGAATGAAGAAAGAGATAGAACGCTGTAGGATGGCATTTCAATCGGCTATGGCGGGAAGGACTACTGCCATGATATGCAGCGGGGATGCAGGTATTTACGGTATGGCAGGTATTTTGCTGGAAATGGGCGAGGATTATCCGCAGGTAGAGATATCTGTGGTGGCGGGTGTGACAGCGGCAGTGTCTGGGGCTGCCGTGCTGGGGGCGCCGCTGGGGCATGATTTTGCCGTTATCAGCTTAAGTGATTTGCTGACTCCATGGGATAAAATAGAATTGCGGTTAAGATATGCTGCCATGTCGGATTTTGCGGTTTGTCTGTACAATCCTTCCAGTACCAAGAGAAGGGACTATCTGCAAAGGGCATGCCGGATTATATTGGAGTATCAAAGTCCGAATACGGTTTGTGGTTTTGTCAGAAATATCGGAAGAAATGGTGAGGAATATGAAATTATGACACTTGACCGGTTGGAACGGACACAGGTGGATATGTTTACGACGGTATTTATCGGAAATTCTCAGACAAAGAAGATAGGAGATCGGATGGTAACTCCCCGGGGATACGAAATATTACCGTCCATAGAGCATGAGCAGTAAAGTAGAGTGTTTAAAAGGGAGAGGACATATGCCGGGAATTGCTGTTTTTGGAGGAACAACAGAGGGGCGTATCATAGCAGAGGCCCTTTGTGGTATGAATTTACAGCTGCATATTTGTGTTGCCACGGAATATGGGGCATCGCTGCTTCCTCAGGCAGAGAATATTCATGTGTATTCCGGACGCATGGATGAGCAGGAAATGGAAGCCTTTCTATTAGAATGGGGAATAGAATACTGTGTGGATGCCACCCATCCCTATGCAGTGGAGGTGACGAAAAATATTGCAGTCTCTTGTGAGAGAGTAAAGGTTCCGTATATCCGAATACTGCGGAAGGAGGGGGAAATATCCAATGGAGCAGGACACGGAGGAGACGAACAGACAGCTGAAAGGCGGATGAAGTCAGAAGCCTCGAAAAAATCCGGTCAGCCACAGATAGTTTTTGCTGCAGATGTGGCGGAAGCGGCAGAATATCTTTGTGGAACGACAGGAAAGATATTTATTACTACCGGCAGTAAGGAGCTGGAAAAGTACCAGGTGATTTCGGACTATCGGACAAGATGTGTCGCAAGAGTTTTGCCTACATTGTCTGTGATGGAAAAATGTAAGGAGCTGGGCTTTGAGGGCAGGAATATAATCGGTATGCAGGGTCCCTTTAGCGAGGAGCTGAACCGGTGTATGTTAAGACAGACAGATGCACAGTGGCTGGTAACTAAAAATTCAGGAAGCGCCGGCGGTTATATTGAGAAATGCGAGGCGGCGCTGAGCCTGGGGGTTAATATTCTGGTAGTTGGAAGACCTGTAGAAGTGACGAAAAACGGAATGGATGTAAAAGCGGCGATAGAATTTTTGAAAAGCCGCGGGACGAATGGGAAACGCAGTGAAGCATTACACCGGACGATATATCTGGTGGCTATGGGTCCGGGAAGCGACAGACTGTTGACACAGGAGGCAGCAGAGGTATTGGAACAGGCGGATGTGCTGATTGGTGCTAAGCGGATATTAGAAATCTGGCCAAAGTATATAGCAAAGCCGTATTTTATCGGTTATAAAGCAGAGGATATAATGTGTTACCTGCAGGAGCATCCGGAATACGTAAATATAGCACTCTGCTATTCAGGGGATATTGGATTTTACTCCGGTGCTAAAGGAATCAGGGAGCTCTTGGAAGAGAAAAATCTTATCGATTCGATAAATGCAGATAAGGGAAAAACGCAGACAAATTGGGATGTTCATGTGATATCGGGTATTTCCTCTGTCGTATATTTTCTAAATAGAATTGGTGTGGCATGGGATGAAGTGGAGCTGTTAAGCTGCCACGGACAGGAAATAGACCTGATTCCTGTCTTAAGGGAAAAGAAAAAGGTATGTGCTCTGCTGGGAAAAGGGAGCGATGTCACGGCGATTTGCAGGCAGCTTTTGGATTGCAAAATGGATGAGATAAGAATGACAGTGGGAGAGTGCCTGTCCTATCCGGAGGAGAGGATTGTGGTGGGAAATCCAGGTCAGCTTCTGGGGCAGGAGTTTAATAAGCTGTCCCTCATACTGCTGGAGGATTGTTCCTAATATAGAATGAAAAGGAGTGTAAGGCTATGCGGCTGGGAATACCAGACAATGAATTTATTCGCGGCAGAGTGCCGATGACCAAGGAAGAGATAAGGATTTTGACAGTGGTTAAATTACGCCTAAACGAGGAATCGGTTGTCTATGATATCGGTGCAGGGACAGGTTCGGTTTCTGTAGAAATGGCAGGACAATGCAGAAGAGGAATGGTGTATGCTGTTGAAAAAAACGCTGAGGGTATTGATTTGATTTACGCAAACAGGAGGAAATTTGGAATAGAGAATATGGAAATCGTAAAGGGGGAGGCACCGGCTTGTTTGGAAACGCTTCCCGTTCCTACGCATGTATTTGTCGGAGGAAGTGGAGGAGATTTAATAGACATTATCAAGAGCGTGAGAAAGAAGAATCCTGAGGTCAGATTTGTTGTGAATGCGGTGACGTTGGAAAAGCTGGTACAATTGCAGGAGCTTTGCAAGCAGATTCCGGAGTATGCGGATATGGAAATGATACAGGTGGGAGTGTCCAGAAGCAGACTGCTGGGAAACCATCACCTGATGCTTGGGGAGAATCCGGTATATATTGCGGTTTTCGGAGCGGAAAAATAGATTAAAGAAGAGGGTGATAGTGTGGAAGAAGTCAGAATTAACGAGAATGGAATACGTCTGGTATTTCGCATTACGGATGATAACCAATTGAAGCTGCTACATTTTTCCACGGCAGAGTTTGATGAAAGGAAAATAGAAGAAAGATATGTAAAGGAATGCTTTCAATTGGTTCAGGTTAGTTTTTCGGGATATAACAGACCCTATGAAAAGCATGGGAATAAGCATATCGTTACTGCTCCCGGATATTTACTTACCTATGTATCGATGGAGGATACCAGAAATGAAGTGGGAAGAAGGCTTGTCATCACGCAGGAGGATCGGGAAGTGACAGGGGCACGTGTAATCACAGAGATTCAGTTTTATGATGGTCTTAAAATTGCACGTTTTCAGAATATAGTGGAGAATCATTCGAATGAGATGCAGACCTTGGAGTATCTGTCGTCTTTCGCCTATACAGGAATTGATAAGGAGGGAGATGGAAGCTCGGATACGAAAATGGTGCTTTATATTCCACATAATGGCTGGCAGAAGGAGATGAGCTGGAAAAAGTATCGTTTCCCCGATTTGGGATTGGGGCAGACACAGCCGACAGTGCTTCAGAGAACCTCTAAAACTATCGAGATGACGAATACCGGAAACTGGTCAACAAAGGAATATCTGCCTATGGGATATTTGGAGAATGCGGAGGCGGGGACTTCCCTATTTTGGCAGATAGAGCATAATGGGTCATGGCATACGGAAATCTCAGACCAGGATGGATATTTTTATCTGAATGTAAGCGGTCCGACAGAGGTGCAGTCCCACTGGTTTAAGGAGCTACAGCCGGGCGAGCGTTTTATATCCGTTCCGGCAGCGATAGGAGTAGGTGAAAACAGTTTTGATAAGGCGATGGAAGAACTGACAGAGTACCGAAGAAGAATTCGCAGAAAAAATAAGGATAATGAAAGACTGCCGGTGATTTTTAATGACTACATGAATTGTCTTTTTGGCGATCCCACTACCGAGAAGGAACTGCCTATGATTGATGCTGCCGCAGAGGCAGGCTGTGAATATTATGTAATTGATGCAGGATGGTATGCATCGGGCGAATGGTGGGATAGTGTCGGCGAATGGAGGGAAAGCCGGAAACGATTTCCCAATGGATTGGTTGAGGTTACCGATTATATCCGTCAAAAAGGAATGGTTCCGGGAGTATGGCTGGAGCTGGAGGTGATGGGAATCTTCTGTAAAATGGCTTCTGAGGTGGAGGATGACTGGTTTTTTGTCCGCCATGGAAGGCGTGTATATGATAGAAGCAGATACCAGTTAGATTTTCGGAATCCGAAGGTAAGAGAGTATGTAACCGGAGTGGTTAGACGTGTAGTAGAGGACTATCATGTAGGGTATATCAAGCTGGACTATAATATGGAACCTGGAATAGGCACGGAGCTTTACACAGAGAGTGTCGGACAGGGCTTGCTGGAGCATGAGCGTGCCTATTTAAAGTGGCTGGATGAAATTTTTGAGACCTATCCGGACTTAGTGATTGAAAATTGTTCCAGTGGAGGTCTTCGTATTGATTATGCATTGCTCTCCCGGTATAGCATCCAGTCGACTAGTGACCAGGAGGATTATGAAAATTATTCTACAATTGCTGCAAATGCACCGGCGGGTCTTACGCCAGAGCAAGCGGCTGTCTGGTCCTATCCGCAGAGAGACGGAGATGAGGAGGAGGTCATTTTTAACATGGTCAATGCCATGCTGCTCCGCATTCATCAAAGTGGTCATCTGGCTGAATTGTCAAGGGAGCGATTTCGGCTGGTGCAGGAGGGGATAGCATGCTATAAATCTATTCGTCAGGATATTTTGTCCGCTCATGCAGTCTGGCCCCTTGGTCTGGCAGATTCGGAGGATGAATGGGTATCCATGGGATTGAGGGCGGAAAAGATAATCTATCTGGCAGTATGGCGGAGAAGGGGCAGCAGGGATACAGTGGACATACCTCTCGATTGTTATTTGGATAATAATGTACAGGTGACGGCATCACAGATGTATCCGGAGGGCTATGCAGTAGAGTTTAATTTTGACAGCAAAACAAGGATAATGACAGTTACCATGCCGGAGGAAAAAATGGCCCGGTTGTTCCGGTTGGAATACAGATAGAATATGCAGAGAAGGTTATTAAAACGGTGAAAGAGTATCGACAGCCGTCTTTAACCGGTCAGAGAAGGAAAGGAAGCAGTATATGGGCAAGGTACCAAGAGTTTTATTTGCAGCACCCAAAAGCGGGAGTGGCAAAACGATGATTACCTGTGGAATAATTGAATTATTGAAAAGACGGAATCAAAGGACAGCTTCTTTCAAATGTGGCCCCGATTACATTGACCCAATGTTTCACCGTCAGGTGCTGGGGGTGTCAGCGGGAAATTTGGACACCTATTTTACTGATGCTGCGCTGACAAGACGAATCCTGATGAAGCGGGCATGTAATGCAGATATTACGGTGATAGAAGGAGTTATGGGATATTACGACGGATTAGGAGGGCAGTCGGAGGAGGCAAGTACTTATGAGGTTGCGCGAATTACAGAAACACCGGTGATTCTGATTGTGGATGCCAAGGGAGCCAGTGTATCGCTTGCGGCAGTGATTAAGGGAATAGTGGAGTATAAGAAGGACAGTGGAATTTACGGGATTATTTTGAACCGGATTTCGGACGGATACTACGACAGAATGAAAGCGGTGATAGAGTCTGCCTGTGGAATACCGGTGCTGGGTTATCTTACCGAGCTTCTCGAGCTTATGGTACCTTCCAGACATTTGGGGTTGATTGCACCGGAGGAAATGGAGGCATTTAGAACATGGATAGCGGCTATTGCAGATGCACTGGGACAGACATTGGATATGGAAAAGCTGTTGGAAATCGCCCGCTTAGCAGATGACTTGTGTGAATCGGGTTCGGAGGACCTGGTGGTAGAGGGAAGGCTTTTGCGGCTGAAGGAGCCGGTGAGGCTCGCCGTTGCAAGGGACGAGGCATTTTCTTTTTATTATTCGGAAAATATGGAGCTGTTGCAGGAAATGGGAGCCGAACTGGTGGAGTTTTCTCCAATTCATGATGAAAGCTTGCCGGAGGATATTGACGGTCTGCTTTTGGGTGGAGGTTATCCGGAGAACTTTTCCGGGGAACTGGAAAAAAACGTTTCCATGCGCCGGGCAATTAGGAGAGCATGTGAGATGAATATGCCGTGTCTGGCAGAATGCGGAGGTTTTCTCTATCTGCAACAGGAACTGGAGGGGAGTGACGGCGAAAGCAGTCAAATGGCAGGAGTGCTTCCGGGAAAGGGATTTAGAACAGAAAAGCTTTGCCGTTTTGGATATATGCAGGGGAGAAACAAGTGTGCCGGTGTGATTGGAGAACGGGGAACCGTATTGAAGGGACATGAATTTCACTATTGGGACAGTACCGAAAATGGAGAGGGGTTTGAGGCAGGAAAGCCGGTTCCCCATGCGGATGGTTCCTTTGCCGTTACTCGACCATACAATTGTATGGTACATACGAATACTATGCTGGCGGGATTTCCGCATTTTTATTATTACAGCAACCCTCAGGCAATATATCATTTTTTGCTGCAATGTCAGAGGTATCAGGTGGGGAGAAGGGCAAGGCGGCACTGGGACAGCATAGCTAAGCCCATAGACAGTTTGGGTTTGTTGGAGGATTATGTGGTGAAAATCTGTCAGATTGCGGGAAATGCCGGACCGCTTGATATCAGCAGGCGGGCACTGTTGATTCTTTGTGCCGACCACGGTGTGGTGGAAGAGGGAGTTACACAGACCGGGCAGGAGGTTACCAGGATTGTCAGCGAGAATTTTGCAAAGGGGTGTTCTACGGTAAATATTATGGCCGGGCAGGCGGGAGTAGATGTCTATACCGTGGATGTAGGAATGAATACACCGCCTTATCTGGAAAAGGAATTGAAGCTGAATACAGTGATTGACTGTAAGGTGGCAAGGGGAACAAATAATCTGGCAGTGGAAGCGGCAATGTCAGTCGAGCAATGCCGGAAGGCGATTGAGACAGGAAGACGGCTGGTAAGAGAATTAAAGCAGCAGGGATATCGTATTCTGGCAACCGGTGAAATGGGAATTGGAAATACTACACCTACCAGCGTGCTGGCTGCTGTATTTCTGCATCAGGATGCAGAAAAAGTAACCGGAAAGGGAGCAGGCTTATCAAAGGAAGGCTTTTGTAGGAAATGTGAAGTTGTGGAGAGGGCAGTAAAACGTGTGCAGAAAAAGAATCTGTCAGACCCGGTGGAGATTTTGGCAGAGGTAGGAGGATATGAGATTGCTGCTATGGCAGGGGTGTTTCTGGGAGGAATGGAATGTGGAATACCGGTAGTGATAGATGGTGCCATTTCTGCAGTGGCAGCGTTGACTGCGGTTGAAATAGACTGCCGAGTATCGGATTATCTGCTGGCGTCCCATGTGTCGGAGGAACCGGTTGGCAGAATGGCGCTGGAGGCATTGGGATTAGAGGCGGTGCTTCATGGGCGTATGTGTCTGGGCGAGGGAACGGGAGCAGTGGCGCTGTTTCCAATTCTCGATATGGCGATGGCAGTATATAGAAATATGGGCAGCTTTACAGATTATGATATTGAAGCGTATGAAAGATTTACCGATAAATAGTGTTATACATAAGTAATTGCGAAACTCTGTTTTTCAAGGCAGCCGTTGTACAATATAGACAAATCAACGCAGGTACGCTTGCGCTGCTTGTCGCTCGCAACGGTGCTAAGCTCGAAAGCACCTCGCTAAGCACCGGCGGCTCCAAAGCATCATGCTTATGATATTGTCTATATTGCACAACTAGTTTTTAGAAATAAGGAGTTTTGCAATTACTTAAGTGTTATATACTGAGAAGGGACAGGGGAATGGAATGTTGTATGTGGTGACTGGTGGAAGTGGCAGTGGGAAATCAGAATTTGCAGAGAATCTTGCAGTCTGGTGGTTCCGGAAGGGCAAGAGAGAAATGAATATGGCTGATATTGCTGAAAAAGCCGGTGATTGCAGGGGAGCTTTATCAGGCATGCCTTTTTATATAGCTACAATGTGTTCGTCAGACAGTGAGAGCATTAAACGGATAGAGAGGCACAAAAAGCAGCGCAAAGGGAAGGGGTTTACAACCATAGAATGTGCTGTAGGATTGGAGCAGGTGAGGGCTGACAGCAGGGCTGTGGTTCTTCTGGAGGATTTGTCAAACCTGCTGGCAAATGAAATGTATTCATCATCCGGGAGAATAAAGCGTTTTGAGACAGGTCGGGAAAATGATGAAAATTCGTCTATCCGGCGGGCGGAGCAGGCAATTCTTTTGCCGATTCTGCGATTGGAAAAGACGGTATCCTGTGTTATCATTGTGACGAATGAAATCTTTTCTGAGGGTATAAAGTACGATGAAGAAACCGACAGGTATCTTAGCATGCTTGGAATGCTGAATTGCAGGCTTGCGCAAATGGCAGATGGTGTGGTGGAGCTGGTCTGTGGGATTCCGGTCTGGCATAAAGGTGAAAGGATAGAGATATGTTTAAATCATTAGTGGCAGCTTTTTCGACGTATTCAAAAATCCCGATGCCGCATATGGAATGGGATGAAAAAAATATAAAATACAGTATGTGTTTTTTTCCTTTGGTGGGGGTGGTAATTGGATTTGCCAGTTGGCTTAGTTATTCTGTATTGGCACTTTTTTGTCCCAGTAATGTTTTACCATCGGTGGTGCTGACAGTGCTTCCACTTGTGATAACCGGGGGAATTCATATGGACGGATTTCTGGATACGATAGATGCAAAAAGCTCCTATCGCTCAACTGAGGAACGGCTGAGGATTTTGAAGGACCCTAATACCGGAGCCTTTGCAGTCATCTATGGAATGATTTATATGCTGTTGTCCTTCGGGCTGTTTAGTGAGATTAGAGCTCTGCAGATTGTTTTTGTGGCAATGGGATATGTGTATTCCAGGATTTTAAGCGGCTTATCTGTGGTGGCGCTCCGTAAGGCAAAAAGGGACGGGATGCTGGCCAAGACAGCAGATGCCTCCGATAAAAAGGTGAAGTGGATTTTGCTAATAGAGCTTATACTCTGCTTGGCAGCATGGCTGATAATTGGAGCTGCACAAGCCGGAGAACCCGGAATTATCTATGCGGCAGCGTGCGTTGTGGCAGGTCTGTTGACTTTTTTTTATTATCGCTATGTGGCTTATAAATGGTTTGGTGGAATCACCGGGGATTTGGCAGGCTATTTTTTACAGGTTTGTGAGCTGATGATATTGCTGGTAATTGTAGCGGTTAAATTTCTGATTATGCTGTCGTAGCTGAGATGTATTTTGAAGGTGTTGGGATAGTTGAAGGGAGAATGAGGGAGCATATGATTTTGATAATAGGAGGGGCATATCAGGGAAAGGCCGAGTATGCAAGCAGTCATTTTGCACCGCAGTATAAAATTATAGACAAGTATCATCTGACTGTCAGGAAGCAGATGGAATGTGGACAGGACCCCTTTGTGGAGGCTAAGAAGCTGTTGGAGGAAGATAATCTGGTGATTATCAGTGATGAAATTGGCTGCGGTCTGGTGCCGGTGGAGGCTTCCCTGCGGGAGTACAGGGAGATTGCCGGCAGAATTAACTGCTATTTGGCCAGTGAAGCAGAACAGGTGATTCGAGTGATTTGCGGAATAGGGCAGAGGATTAAATAGGAGCTGCGGGATTTCGGAACTTGTATGCTTTGGATGAGGTTAGGTGTTGTGTTGCATTTGGTGGAATTATCTATTATAGTATGGATTGGGCGGTTGAAAAATCCATTGGAGGTCGCAGGGATGAATATCCGGAGGTATCGGTGATGCTGTTATATTTAATTCGGCATGGAGCGACAAAGGGAAATATAGAGAAGCGGTATGTGGGAAGTACGGACGAGACGTTGACGAGGGAAGCTGTGGAGCGGCTTGTGGAGTGGAGACACCGATATAGCGAACAGCTGTCCCAGGTTCAGATGGTGGTGGTAAGCCCCATGAAGCGGTGCAGGCAGACAGCGGATATTTTGTTTCCGGGGATGCGGCAGTATGTGGTAGAGGATTTCCGGGAATGTGATTTTGGCGCATTTGAATACCGTAATTTTAGGGAGTTAGATGGCAATGCAGCTTATCAGCGGTTTATTGACAGCTGTGGAGAATGCGGTTTCCCCGGTGGCGAAGACAGGGCAGCCTTTCAAAGCCGTTGTGTGGATGGATTTGAAAAGCTGTTGAGTGGTTTCGATGAGGATTCTTTGAGAGATAAAACAGGAATCAGAGTACAGGCAGAAGCGGAAACGGAGAGGGAATGTGAGAGCAGTGGTATGCATATAGCTCTGGTTGTGCACGGTGGTACGATAATGGCATTACTGGATAGGTATTCTTTTCCCCATCGGGATTATTATGACTGGCAGACGGATAACGGCACGGGTTTTATTATAGAGGCGGACAGGGATTTAGAAACCGGAGAATGGAAGTTTAACGTTATAGGGACATTAGATAAAGTCCGATAATGCTTGCGCAGGTCATCACCCCGCTTTACTTTGGTTGATGACATATATGGAGAGGAATGGGAGAGATTTATGCCACAACATATTATCATGCTCTGCATCGGATTTGTGCTGGATATCCTGTTTGGAGACCCACAATTTTTATGGCATCCGGTTCAGGGGATTGGAAAGCTCATTGAACAGATGGAGAGAGGATTATTTTTTCTTTTTGGAATAGAGCAGGATAGGGAAGCTGATAAAAGGAAAAAGAGGCTGGCAGGGAATATTCTTGTGATAGTGGTGCTGGCGGTTTCCGTAGGTGTGACGGTATTGCTTTTGATTTTTATAAAGAGGATTTGTCCGGAATTGGAATTTGCATTGGGATGCATCATCTGCTATCAGATGCTGGCGATGAAATCCTTGCGGGTAGAGAGTATGAAGGTTTATGACAGCCTGCAGGTGGGAGATATGGAAAAGGCCAGATATGCAGTTTCCATGATTGTAGGAAGGGATACGGAAGACCTGACTGGTGAGGGGATTGTCAAAGCGGCAGTGGAAACCGTGGCAGAGAATACCTCTGACGGTGTAATAGCACCTCTGTTTTATATGCTGTTGTTTGGTCCCGTAGGCGGAGTTTTTTATAAGGCGGTAAATACAATGGATTCCATGGTGGGATACAGAAATGACCGGTACTGCTATTTTGGAACGGCAGCGGCAAGGCTGGATGATGTGTTAAATTTTGTGCCGGCCCGGCTTTCGGCGGCTGCAATGATGATAGCAGCATTTCTGACGGGTATGGATGTGAAAAATGCCTGGAATATCTATAAAAGAGACCGCTATAATCATAAAAGCCCCAATTCTGCCCAGACAGAGGCAGTCTGTGCCGGAGCTTTGAATGTGCAGCTGGCAGGACCGGCTTATTATTTTGGAGAGCTGGTGGATAAGCCTGTAATCGGGGACAAGGGAAGAGAGATTGAGGCAGAGGATATTAAAAAGGCAAATCGTCTGTTATATATATCCTCTGTTATTGTACTGGTATTGGGAGTTTTAGTGAATGCGGGCTTCTTTGCCCTGCGGTGATTTGTCTATACTGTACAGCGGGCATCTTGAAAAACAGAGTTGAAATAATATCAGATTAAGGAGATAAAGGAAGCTACATGACGGTTCAACATGGTGGTGATATATACCGAAACGAAATAGATTTAGATTTCTCAACCAGCATTAATCCGCTGGGAATGCCGGAGTGCGGACGGGCGGCAGTCAGCAGTGCACTCTCTCGGATTGGTCAATATCCGGATATCCGGGGACGACAGCTTTGTAAGGCGATTGCCGTTGCAGAGGGAATCAGTGAGGAGTGTGTCTTTGTTGGAAACGGAGCTGTGGAGCTGATTTACGGACTGTGCTACGGGATAAGACCTAAGAAGGTATTGTCACTGGCACCGGCATTTTCGGAATATGAGCAGGCTGTGGTGGCATCAGGTGGCAGTATGGAATTTTCTTATCTGAAGGAGGAGGACGACTTTCAGGTGAAAGATTTTTATATTGGAAACAGAGATCTGGACATGATATTTTTGTGCAATCCCAATAATCCTACAGGTGCAGTGATGGAAAGGGAACAGCTTCTTGACATCGCTGGTCAGTGTGAAAAAAACGGTACATGGCTGTGTGTTGATGAATGTTTTCTTCCTTTTTTACATGAAGAAGCTTATACGATGAAGCGGGAAATAGAACGTTTCCCCCATTTGCTGGTGTTGAGGGCATTTACAAAGGTGTATGGTATGCCGGGACTGCGGCTTGGCTATGTGCTGACGGCGAATCAGGGCATAATGGAGAGGCTGGAAAGCTGTCTGCCTCCATGGAATACCTCTGTTATTGCTCAGGCGGCAGGAATAGCAGTGCTGGAGGATAAGGGTTTTTTGGAGAGAACCAGAAATGTGGTGTGGCAGGAGAGGGAGTATCTGCTTGGTGAATTGAACGGAGGACTGGCTAAACGGGTATACACCCCGACAGCGAATTTTATTTTCTTTTCCGGTAGACCAGATTTGTATAGAGAATTACTGGAGAAAAAGGTATTAATTCGGGATTGCAGCAATTTCCGGGGCCTTGAACCAAAATATTTTCGAATTGCGGTGCGCAGTCACAGAGAAAATGAGCAGCTTATCCGGCGGTGGCAGAGTCTGGACGAGAAAGGGAGAGAATGATGGCTAAGGTAATTATGATACAGGGGACTATGTCCAATGTTGGAAAAAGCTTTATAACAGCGGGGCTTTGCAGGATATTCAGACAGGACGGCTACAGTGTGGCACCCTTTAAATCCCAGAATATGGCACTAAATTCCTATGTTACGAAGGAAAATCTGGAAATCGGACGGGCTCAGGCTATGCAGGCCGAGGCGGCCGGTGTGGAGCCTGTGGCAGCAATGAACCCAATTTTGTTGAAGCCTACATCGGACATGGGTTCACAGGTGATCGTTAATGGTGAGGTTGTGGGCAATATGCAGGCAGTGGACTATTTTAAGAAAAAGAGGGACTATCTTCCTGTTATCCGGCAGGCATATGATACTCTTGACAGGCAGCATGATATTATTGTGGTTGAGGGAGCGGGAAGTCCGGCAGAAATCAATCTTAAGCAGGATGATATTGTCAATATGGGAGTGGCCAGAATGCTTGGTGCACCGGTGATACTGGTGGGAGATATTGACCGCGGCGGAGTCTTTGCCCAGCTAATCGGCACAGTGATGCTGTTGGAGCCTGAGGAGCGGGAACTGGTCTGTGGTCTGCTTATTAACAAATTCCGCGGAGACAGGAGTATATTGGAGCCGGGGATTACCATGTTAGAGGACCGATGTAAGAAGGAGGTGCTGGGGGTGATTCCTTTTGAGAAGCTGGAGCTTGATGAGGAAGATTCTCTGGCAGATAGCTTGAACCGGCACTCTGGTGATAAGGTGATAGATGTGGCGGTTATCCGATTCCCGAAAATATCCAATTTTACGGATTTTCAGGCTTTGAGCATGGAGGATAGTTTGTCCGTGAGATATGTGGAAAATCCGTCACGGTTAGGGGAACCTGATGTAGTTATCCTGCCGGGAACCAAAAATACAATTCAGGATTTAATATGGTTTAGGGAAAGTGGACTGGAGACAGCGGTCAGCCGGCTTGCCAGTGGAGACAGAGCGATTGTTGTTGGTATTTGCGGTGGTTATCAGATGCTTGGCACGAGTATCGCAGATACCTGTGGTGTTGAGGGAGGCGGAACAATACGTGGAATGGGACTCCTTCCTGTAAAAACATATTTCGAGCCGGAAAAAACCCGAACGAGGGCAGCAGGGAGGCTTCCTCGGCTGACAGGCTGTTTTGAGGAGCTGTCGGGAAAAAAACTAACCGGATATGAAATTCATATGGGAAGGACCTATGTAGACCAGTCTGCTGGGAATGGCGGATGCACAGAGGGTATGTTTAAGCTGGAGGAAGAAGCTTGTGATAATTCCTTGTCAGAGGAAAATCATATAAAAGATAGGAATAGCCAACATCAGGATATGGAGTTGTGCGATGGATGTTTTGGCGGGAATGTCATGGGCAGCTATCTTCACGGTATATTTGATGCAGATGAATTTCGAAAAGCTTTTGTGCGGCTGCTTCGCAAGCGCAAAGGGCTTTTTGAAAAGCAGGGAGAGCAGATGACATTTCAACAGTATAAGCAGACACAGTATGATAAATTGGCAGATATGCTGCGGAGAAATGTGGACATGAAACGGATTTATGAAATTATGGGTATATCAGGTAAGAGCCAATAATATTGAAGGAGATATAGGAAGAGATGAGTAGACACGATAAATATATATTAGAAAACGTGCTTCCGGAGGATATTGAACGGCGCAGCTTTGAAATAATTACTGAGGAACTTGGAAATATTCATCTTGACCCTGAACAGGCACCGATTATCAAGCGTGTTATTCATACGTCGGCAGATTTTGACTATCTGCAAAATCTGTGCTTTTCGGAAAATGTAATAGCTGTTATGAAAAAGGCAATTAGCAGCGGAGCATGCATTGTGACCGATACGCAGATGGCGAAGGCCGGGATTAATAAAAAGAGGCTGGCACAGTATGGGGGTGAGGTTTTCTGCTTTATGGCGGATGATGACGTGGCACAGCGTGCAAGAGAACAGGGAAGTACAAGGGCGGTGGTCAGTATGGACAAAGCAGCCGGGCTGCAGCGACCGCTGATTTTTGCTATTGGCAATGCACCTACGGCTCTGATTCGTCTGCATGAGCTGATTGTAGAGGGGATTTTGCGGCCGGAGGGAATAATTGGTGTACCGGTGGGTTTTGTGAATGTGGTTGAGGCAAAGGAAATGATCATGGAGTCAGGTGTGCCGTTTATCGTGGCTAGGGGCAGAAAAGGAGGAAGTAACGTAGCGGCGGCGATTTGCAATGCACTGCTCTATTCTCTTGAGAAGAGATGAAGTTACTATTCACCGTTTTTTCTACAGATAATTTCTTATTATCTGCCATGAAATTTTTCTGCTTGTCTCGGTACATGTGTTTATGTCCGAAACCGGAAATGTTCTGTCATGGCGAAGACAATTAG
>CAMWYM010000051.1 GCA_947178475.1 uncultured Clostridium sp.
ATTCTGCAAAGGGGGGAATATCCTGATGGTGGTCCCCAAAATAAATATTCCCAATTATCAGGAGTTTTATGAGCTTAGGCATTTTGAAAGAGGGTTTAAAAATACGGAAACCCTTAAGGAACTGGCAGGCAGTGAAAACATTCCATTTGGTGCAGATAATCTGCTGGTATGTGAAAATATCCCGGGTCTTGTCATTGCCGGAGAAATCTGTGAGGATCTGTGGGTGTCAGATTCACCATCAATTTCTCATGCTCTGGCAGGGGCGACGGTTATCTGTAATCCTTCTGCCAGTGACGAGATTGCCACAAAGCCGGTATATCGGCGGAGTCTGATCGCTATGCAGTCGGCAAAGCTGATTGCAGGATATATATATGCAGATGCAGGAAATGATGAATCTACACAGGATTTAGTATACAGTGGCCATGATATTATTGCCGAGAATGGAGCCGTTTTGGCAGAGTCAGCGTTGTTTGAGCATAAACTTACAGTGTCAGAGCTGGATGTGAAGCGGCTTTTGGAGGAGCGGCGTAAGATGACCACCTATCGCAATGAGTGGAAAAATAATGGTGAGAGATATAGAGAAACCGGATTTTCTTTTAAATTGGAGAATACGGTCCTTACAAGACAGGTGTCACGCACGCCCTTTGTGCCTTCAGACGAGGCAGGAAAAAAACAGCGTTGTGAGGAGATTCTTACCCTACAGGCAATGGGACTGCGTAAACGCTTGGCACACACCGGCTGCCGCTCGGCAATAATCGGTCTGTCAGGAGGGCTGGACTCCACTCTGGCACTTCTGGTTACCGTCAAGGCATATGATTTATTGGAGATGGACCATAGCGGGATAATTGCGGTGACGATGCCGGGCTTTGGCACAACAGACCGTACCTATCAGAATTCACTTAAGCTTGCGGCCTCTCTTGGTGTAACGCTTAGGGAAATTCCAATTGTAGATTCTGTCCGTCAACACTTTAAGGATATTGGACAGAGTGAAGAACTTCATGATATTACCTATGAGAACGGACAGGCAAGAGAGCGGACACAGATTCTGATGGATATTGCCAATATGTGTAATGGTCTGGTTATCGGAACCGGCGATATGTCGGAGATGGCATTGGGATGGGCGACCTACAATGGAGACCATATGTCGATGTATGCGGTAAATGTTTCAGTTCCTAAGACGTTAGTCCGGTATCTGGTGGGATATTATGCCGAGGAGGCAGATGAGAAGACCGCAGTGGTTTTAAGGGATGTTCTGGATACGCCGGTAAGTCCGGAGTTATTGCCGCCAAAGGAGGGGAGAATTGCCCAGAAGACAGAGAGTATAGTCGGTCCATATGAATTACACGATTTCTTTTTATACTATTTACTGCGCTTCGGATATAATCCGGCAAAGATTTACCGTCTGGCAGGGCTGGCTTTTGGAGGGCTGTATGACAGGACGGAAATTTTAAAATGGATGAGAATATTTTATAAAAGGTTCTTTTCACAGCAGTTTAAGCGTTCCTGTATACCGGATGGTCCCAAAGTAGGAACGGTTTCTCTTTCACCGCGTGGAGATTTGAGGATGCCAAGTGATGCCGCTGCTGCATTGTGGATGAAGGAATTGGACAGTATTGCGGAGGCGTAATTCGGTCTGTATTTGAGAATATTTTTGAAAATGATAATCGTGTGAATTTTATTAAGTTTTTGTGAAAAAACGCAAAATATCTTTTCTTTAGCCGGAAATGTGTTATAATCACAAAGGATTACAAGTAGTTGTATATGGAGGAAAAGGCATTGCAAGATATAGAGGCCAGTGAGAACAGTCAGGGAGCCGCAGTTGCAGTGATTGAGGTGAATGACCTGTACAAAATATATAAAGTAGGAACAACTAAGGTTCACGCACTGAACGGAGTCAGTTTTAAGGTCTATGAAGGCGAGTTCTGTGCGATTGTCGGAACATCGGGGTCTGGTAAATCTACACTCCTGAATATGCTGGCAGGTTTGGAAAAGCCTTCAAAGGGTGAGATTGTGATTGCAGGCAATCATATAGAGAAGATGAAGGAAAGTGACCTGGTTCGTTTCAGACAGAAGAATGTGGGATTTATTTTTCAGTCATTTAATTTGCTTGGGACAATGAATGCTTTGGAAAATGTGGCGCTTCCGCTATCCTTTAGAGGGATGCCGAAGGAGCAACGGCTGAGACGGGCGATGAAGATGCTAAAGCTTGTGGGACTTAAGCAACATGCAAAGCATAAGCCCAATCAGATGTCCGGTGGTCAGCAGCAGCGAGTAGGAATGGCAAGAGCTTTAGTGGTAAATCCAAAGATAATGTTTGCGGACGAGCCTACAGGTAATCTGGATTCAAAGACATCCAGGGAAATGATGGCGCTGATGAGGTATGTGGTTAATGAGCATAAGAAGACATTGGTTATGGTAACCCATGACGATAATCTGGCGGCAGTGGCGGACAAGGTGATTCGTATTGTGGATGGTAAGATTATCAGTATAGAGGACAGGAAAAAGAATGCATTGGAGGATAAAGAACATGAAGAAATTTTATATAAATAGAGGCGGCTTAATCCTGAAAAGAATGATAGTAGTGGTTATTTGCTGTACTCTTGCAGCGGGAATGCCAGCAGGGATGAATTTCGTTTGTGCGACACAGTCCGATGCTGGTTCAGGAAATGATAATGTGTCTACAGTGGGAACTCAGGCGGATACAGCTAATGTAGATGCCAATGGTAAGCTGGGGAAAAATTCGGATGTAGGAATTGAAGTAACGAAGTCTATTACAGGTACTGCGGGGAAAAAAGTCGAGGTTGCCTTTGCATTAACCTCAAATAATACAGAGACAATCAAATTAAAGAGCGTATATCCTGTAATTGACAATACCTTTCCATTCGAGACCAGCGGAGATGCCTATAAGGTAGTAGGAGCAGGTTCAGAAGCAGAAAAGCAGGCACGTTTGGAGGCGAAATTTAGTATGACTGCCCGTAAGGATATCGAAAAGGGGTATCACAGCGTTCGCTTTGTTGGAGAATATTCCAAGATGACCGCAGATGGTACAACGGAGGATTACTATATTCTTAAGACGATTAATATCTATTTTACCGATGCGGAGGCTACTACGGGGAAGAAGCCTAATTCAAATAAGAAGCCGACTACCGAATCACCGGATGATGGCGTGGATGACGGCACGGATGATGGCGGCGGCGGGTCTTCCGGTTACAGTAGTGGTGGTTCCGATGATGACGAGGGGACTGCACCTAAGCTGATTATTACCGGATATGATTCTGATCCGAAGAAGATAATGGCGGGAGAAGCCTTTAAACTGACTGTCCATCTTCAGAACACATCGAAAAAGGTAAATGTCTGTAACGGCAAATTTATGATTGGTAATGAGGCAGGTAATTTTCTTCCAACCTCAGGCTCTAGTGCGATATTTGTTGAAAGTATACCCGCCGGTGAAACAGGCGATTTGGAAATAGAACTAAAGACTTCAGCGGAATTGGCACAAAAGAATTACATTCTTGTGGTAAAGGGTGATTTTGATGATGGTAAGGGTAATGCCTTTACCTATAGTGATAATTTATATGTGCCGGTTTATCAGGATGTGAAAATGGGAATTACGGATGTGTCCTTAAGTCCGGAGGCTATTGGTGTCGGGGAGGAAGGCTCCCTGATGTTCACGATTAACAACCAGAGTTCGGTGGGGGTCTATAATGTGACGGTACAGGCAAAGGATGATGCTGTGACCGGCGAAGAGAGCTATGTAGGGAATATTGCAGGCTCGTCTTCGGCTTATGCTACGCTCAATCTGACTGGAGCAAAGGAGAACGGTGAAACGGGTAACATCAATATTGTTATCTCTTATGAGGACTCGGAGGGGAATGTCGGCACGATTGAGCAGTCAGTGGCATGTCTGGTAAGCAATGATTATGAGGGATTAGGACTGGGTGGATTAGATGATTTTGGCGACGAGGATATGGAGGAAGACGACTCGTTTTATCTTTCGTGGCCTGTAATCGCGGCTATTGTTGCGGCAGTGATTGCGATAATTGTGGTTGTGATCATACTGATACGCAGAAAGAAGAAAAAAGCGGCAGCATTGGAAACAGATGATTTTGATGATGATTTAGATGATTTTGATAAGGAATTTGGCAAAGGGGATAATGAACTGATTGAGGTGTTTAAGGTAGATACCGGAGAGGATGATATGAAACATGAAGATTTCTGATATCCTTAGCATGAGCTTGGTCAATTTGTGGAGAAGAAAGACGAGAACATTTTTGACTGTGTTAGGCGTTGTGATTGGTACGGCTTCCATTGTCGTTATGCTTTCTCTGGGTATCGGATTAAAGCAGGCAATGATGGCACAGGTGGAGATGGAGGGTGGTTTGACGGAAATCATGGTCGATTCCGAGTACGATTATGGTATTGAGGATTTGCTGCTTAGTGATGATACTATCCGTAAATTTCTCGAATTGGAGCATGTGGATTCAGTGGAACCTCAGATTTCCTTTTCTATGCCTATACAGGTCGGTAAATACGAGAGTTATATTTCTGTGATTGGCGTTTCGGAGGAACAGCTGAGTAAGATAGAGCTTGGAAGCGGACAAATGCCGGAGTTAGGGCCAACAATGCAGATGATTGCTGGCAATCAGGTGCTGCTTAATTTCTATGATTACACAACCGGCGAATATCCATATTGGGAATTGGATGAACTGCCAAATGTAGATTTGCTGAATACTTCTGTTATTGCGGGAATAGAAACCGAGACAGAGGATGTGGATGGTAACGGGGATGGTGATTCTGCAACGGGCTCGGAGGTTTTTGACAGTACATTCAGTACGGAGCCGGAGGACTTCAGTACAGATAATGAATTTGGAACTACCGGCACCAAAGATGATGATGACGATGATGATGATTCCGACTTTAATGACCCGTTTTCCGGTTCGATGGATGATATGTCATTTGATGGGTATGGAAGTGATTCCTATAGCGAATTTTCTTCCTCTACAAAGCGTGTGCAGGTTAAGGTTACGGGAATGACAGAGGGAGATGAGAAGGCCTACAATGCTTATTCTGATAATTTCTACACCAGTATAGAAGCTTTGTCGGATTTCCTCAAAAAGAACTATTCTGTTAATGCGATAATTCCCGGACAGCCTACGGATAGAAGCGGAAAGCCTTACCGGGATTTGAAATACTCAAGACTGGTGGTGAATGTGGACAACTCTGCCAACGTGGAGGAGGTTCTGGAAATCATTCAGGATATGGGATACAGTGCAGATGCCAACAAGGAATGGCTGGAGGCGACGGAGCAGCAGTTTATGATTATAGAGGCAGTGCTGGGCGGAATCGGCGCAGTATCGCTGTTTGTGGCGGCTATCGGAATCGCTAACACCATGACGATGTCCACCTATGAAAGGACGAAAGAGATTGGTATTATGAAGGTACTGGGCTGTAGCTTGGGAAATATACGCTCCATGTTTTTGACTGAAGCTGCGTTTATCGGTCTTTTAGGCGGGATTGTTGGTGTGGCTTTGAGCTTTGGGTTATCCATGCTGGTTAACTATTTTGCACCATCAATGCTGGATATGGAGTTTGAACTGGCAGGAGATACTGCAATTTCCACGATACCGATATGGCTTGTGGCATTGTCCATTGTTTTTTCTACAGTAATCGGTATGGCGGCGGGATTTTTCCCGGCGCAGAGAGCAACAAGATTAAGCCCGTTGGCGGCAATCAGAAATGAATAAAAGTGCCGGAACCCTTAAATTAAAGGTTCCGGCACTTTTGCCATATAGATATGGCATTGTCTTATGCTACGTTGCCCGGCTGTTTTGCGGCAAAGTCAATTTGCTGCATAATCCCTGCGGAACCGGTAGATTCATGAAGAAAGAATCCGGTCTGACGGACAACCGCTTGTGTCTCGTTGGTGTCAGCTTTGTTGTGTGAAAACTGTGTGCCGGCGGAGCCTAAATAGATTGCCCCAATGTCAGCCTGCCCTAAGCCCATCAACTTATCATTGCCAGCAGCATCTTTAACCCATACCTTGAGTTTGGAATATACGGAATCGTTCTCGTCAATCCAACCGTTTCCATCCTCATCATAGGCTGCCAGATCCTTAAAGCCGTTGCCGGATTTGGTGCCGAACAATTCACTTCCGTCATCAATTTTACCATTGCCGTTTGCGTCCAGTGCAAGGAAAGCGTTTCCAGCTGCAAGCTGAGAGATTTCTTCCTTTACGCCATCACCATCAATATCAAATAACCATTTCTGGTCACTGATGGTTTCCGGTGCATCCTTTAGCTGAATCACTAAGGGGTCTGTTAAAATGTACTCTGTGCCAGAAGAAAGACTTTCGGAGGTCTCCATAAATTCCCGGCTCATCTGCATTGAAATATTAAAATCAATGCTGCGACCGTCAGCCGTAACGACAGAACCTTTTCCGTTGAAGGTTGTGGTTTCGGTTTCGGTTATCGTGGTTTTCTGGTAATTTTGTTTGGTCCAGAAGGTTCCGGGTTCGTTGGTTGTAGTTAAATCCAGAATACCTTCGGAGGCAGAGCTTCCCCTGCCCAGCAACTGCTGCCGAATGCGCTCCATTAACTGCTCCATTCGCTTGATAAGATCTTCATGAAATTTCTCCAATGCAGACTTCGCATCTTCAATGGTAACCGTGTTGTTTGCCAGATTGCTGTACAAATCGGAAACCAATGGCTGTGAGTTCTGCCCATTGGGATTAGAGCGGATAAAGGAATCATACTGTCTGGAGGCGGCAGTGCCGCTGTACTGCGAGTAAGTGGTCATAAATGTTGAGCTCGTATAAGATACATTGTTGGTACCACTCTGTCGCATTAAGGTTGCCTGTGTTACTTGTGCGGTGTTTGTGTAGGTTCTTCCAGATTCTACACTCACCTGACTTGAATTGATCTTCATGTTTCTCACCCTTTCAAAATGTATTCCCAGTCTAACCAATAATGGGGTATCATTTGGGCAGGATTTATAACGTACACTCTGCCTTGACGTATTGCAATGCAATAAGTGAGAGAACCTTTCGTTCCCAATTCCAGTCTAACCAATTATTATTTCGGGATAATCTGCCCATGAATACAGAGCAAATCCGGTAAAAAGCATAAAAAGACTATGATAAATAGATTTTAGTAGTTGTTGTGGGAAATATATGGTAGAATTATAGTATGAAAAAATGGAAAGGCAGCTTAAAAGATGTATCAGATGATTAAGAGGGACGGAAGGGCAAAGCGTGCAGTGTTAGAGACGGTTCATGGGACTGTACAGACACCGGTATTTATGAATGTGGGTACAGTGGCGGCGATCAAAGGAGCCGTAGCCACTACGGATTTGAGAGAGATTGGTACCCAGATTGAACTGTCTAATACCTATCACCTGCATGTGAGACCGGGAGATAAGGTAATAAGACAGTTAGGGGGGCTTCATCGATTTATGAATTGGGACAGGCCTATTCTTACGGATTCCGGTGGATTTCAGGTTTTTTCTTTGGCAGGACTTCGAAAGATAAAGGAGGAGGGAGTTTATTTTAACTCCCATATAGATGGGCATAAGATTTTTATGGGACCTGAGGAAAGTATGCAGATTCAGTCTAATCTTGCTTCCACCATTGCTATGGCGTTTGATGAGTGTCCTCCCAGTCTTGCCACAAGAGAATATATCAGGGATTCCGTTGAGCGAACCACCCGCTGGCTTGTACGGTGCAAGGCAGAGATGAAGAGGTTAAATTCGTTAGAGGATACAATTAACAGGGAGCAGATGCTTTTTGGGATTAATCAGGGGGGGATCCATGCGGATATTCGTGTGGAGCATGCAAAGATTATAGCGGAAATGGATCTGGACGGCTATTCCATAGGTGGACTGGCTGTAGGGGAGACTCATGAGGAAATGTACCATATCCTTGAGGAAACGGTGCCGTTTCTTCCGCAGGATAAGCCGACCTATTTAATGGGTGTGGGCACACCTGCGAATATATTGGAGGCTGTTGAGCGGGGAGTAGATTTCTTTGACTGTGTTTATCCAAGCAGGAATGGGAGACACGGTCACGTATATACCAATCATGGAAAGCTGAATTTATTTAACGCAAGGTACGAGACGGATGATCATCCGATTTCGTCAGAATGTGGATGTCCGGCTTGTAAAAATTATTCCAGAGCATATATCCGCCACTTACTTAAGGCAAAAGAAATGTTAGGAATGCGTCTTTGTGTCTTGCATAATTTGTATTTTTATAATAATATGATGGGTGAGATTCGTGAAGCTATAGAGGAAGAACGTTTCTTACAGTATAAGAAGATGCGTTTGGAGGGCTTCGCACAGACAGAGCAATAACAAATAGAAAAGGAGTTAGAGATTATGTTTTCAATGCTATTAGAAAGTGGTGCGGCTGCACCAGATGCAACTAATGCAGCAACCGGTGGTTCGTTGGTGATGACGGTTATAATGCTGGTATTTTGGGTTGGAGTTATGTGGTTTGTTTTGATTCGACCACAAAAAAAGCAGCAAAAAGAAATGGATGCCCTTCGCAATTCTATTGAGCCAGGGGATAATATTATGACCACAGGCGGTTTTTACGGTGTTGTGCTGGATGTCTATGACGATACGGTTATTGTGGAGTTTGGCAATAACAAAAACTGCCGTATCCCGATGCACAAGAATGCAATTGCTGAGGTTGAGAAGGACGAGGAAGAAACGGAATCTGATAAGAAATAAACCAACAAAAAACGCTGCCGTTAACGGCAGCGTTTTTTTATCTTGCAGCTTCACGAATGGGAGATAGCAGCTTTTCCGGTATGCATAGGTTATTTCTTCCTGTTCCAATGGAGATATCGGGTTTCACTGCACCGTGGAAATCGGAACCACCGGATACCAGTAGATTCTTTGAAAGAGCGATGCTTCGCAGCTCCTGCATTTCGGAATCCTCATAGGTAGAATAGTAGCATTCCATACCGCACAGTCCCAGGGGAATCAATTCATCCAATAACGCTTCAACCTGAGAACGCGTAAATTTGTAGGAGTACGGGTGGGCCAGAATAGCAGCCCCTCCGGCACTCTTGATTAAGTGAAGCACATGCTCAGGGGATACCTTAGGCTTTGGAAGGTAGAATGGACAACCAATGCCAAGATATTTGTCAAAAACCTCGGTTTTATCCCGGCAAACTCCCTTTTCGATTAATACTCTGGCAAAGTGTGCCCTGGTGATTACGCTGTTGGGATTGCCATGCTTTAACTCCTCTACGGTCATAGGGATTCCGGCAGCAACGAAGTTCTGTACCATTTTTTCGTTTCGGTCCTCCCGTGCCTGTTTCAGTTTCTTGAGTTCCTGAAGAAAAACCTCATTGGTATGGTCTACAAAGAGTCCTACAATGTGGATTTCACGGCTTTGGTAATAGCAGGACAGTTCAATTCCCGGTATTACATCCAGATTGTCATATTTTTCTGCCTGCGCCAGTGCCCGGGCAACACCGTCCACCGTATCATGGTCAGTTAAGGCAAAATAGCGTAGACCGGTTTCTTTTGCTAAGTCCACAACCTCTTCCGGGGTTAGAGAACCGTCTGAGGCCGAGGAGTGGACGTGTAAATCTATTGTATTCATCACAATCTCCTTTGTTTCGTTATCCTGCAAGGTATTATTATGCCCAAAGAGAAAGAATCTATGGGATTAAAATATTGTTCTTAAGGTTAGCTATGCATATAAATCAACAAGCTTTTGAAATACTGGAATGGAGCGTTCAACCTTTTCGGTAGGAATGCAGTAGCTAATGCGGAAATGTCCCGGTACACCAAAGGTGTCACTTGGTACCAATAGCAAATCCAGTTTCTTTGCTTTATTGGCAAAGTCTATGGCGTTGTCTTCTAATGCTTTAGGGAACATATAGAAGGTTCCGCCGGGTTCTACAATGTCGAAGCCCATTTTTGTGAGTTCCGTATAAAGTATATTTTTGTTAGTTTCATATACAGACAGGTCAGCGGTTTCGTAGAGGGATTTCACTACAGCCAGCTGAATAATGCTGGGTGGGCAGTTGTGACCGATCCCGCGGGATATCTGTCCGAACATATCCACAAGAAGAGCAGCGTCCTCGCAGGCAGGGTTTACAGCGATATAGCCGATGCGCTCTCCCGGCAGAGATATGGATTTGCTGAAAGAGTAGCAGGTCAGTGTATTGTGGTAGTGAGCGGCAACAAAGGGAGAGTCTACCCCTTGGAATACGATTTCACGGTATGGTTCGTCGGAGATAATATAAATCGGATGTCCGAATTCCTCCTCTTTTTCCTTTAAAATCATTGCCAGTTTATCGATTGTCTCTGTGGAATACACGATGCCCGAAGGATTATTTGGTGTGTTGATCAGCACTGCCATGACCTTGTCGTTTAACATATTAATAAATGCATCAAAATTTATCTGGAAGCTGCTGGTATCGGCAGGAACTACTTTAAGGACAGCCCCGGTTGCAGTAATATAAGGCATATATTCCGGGAAAAATGGTGCAAAGGTAAGTATTTCATCTCCTAGAACGGTCACTGCTCTGGCACAGTGGGCAATTGCTCCTGCTGCGCCGCTGACCATAAAGATGTCTTCCTTTTGATAATTCATATCAAAGCGGTCGTTTAATGAAACGGCTACCGCCTCCCTGACAGAATCGATTCCCAGACTGGGAGAATATCCGTGAAGAGTAACCGGATTTTCCGTCTGTAGAAGACGAATCATTTCCTTGGTGAAGGATTCCGGTGTCGGGACAGACGGATTGCCAAGACTGTAATCGAATACATTTTCATAGCCGATATCTCTGGCACGTTCACTTCCGTAGGCAAACAGCTCTCGTATAACGGATTTTTGCCCACACATATCAATAAAATTTTGGTTTAACATTGGTTTTGATACCTCCTCTTAATCAAATCTGCAAAAATATATTGCTCAAAGTATCCTTTGCAGACTACACCCGTGTCCTATAATGCTAGAGTGTCTATGCTATATCTTAACTTATCATGGGTGTGCTGTAAAGTAAATGTGCAAAAAAAACGTCTGTTGTTACGGAACCAAAAGGCAAAATAACCGGAAATGGACAGTTGCATTCCGTTTCTGAATAAGATACAATGTACAGACAGGTATAAAAGGATTTTATGGAATATGAGCGCAGTGAGCGATTATATTCCTTTGGAAAAAGACAAGGAAAAAGGATAGAAATATGGAACAGGAAAAAGTTGTATTATGTGCCTCCTCAAAGTATGAGGAGAAATATTACCTAAATCCCGCATTTGACGGTATTCCTGAGGCAATCAAGGCTGAGCTGCAGGCGATGTGCGTATTGTTTACGGAGGATATCGGGGGGATTTTAACGCTGGAGTTTGACGAGGGGGCCAACCTGAATTTTGTGACAATGGCAGATGAGGGGGACTTGCTGTATGATGACATCGGCAGTGTGTTGAAAATCAAGCAGCTGCGACAGACCAGACAGGAGCTCCTAGAGGGCTTGGAGATGTACTATAGGGTGTTTTTCTTAAATGAACCATTGGATATATAGAAATGATTGTAAGGAGGGAGAACAGAGCGATGCTATTAGCAATAGATATTGGCAACACGAATATTACCATTGGATTGTTTAATGGGGATGAGATTGAGGGAACCTTTCGTATGACAACAAAGATTCCGAGAACTTCTGATGAGTATGGCATATTTTTTTATGATATTCTTCACAGCAGAGGACTGCACCGGGAAAATGTGAATGCGGCAATTATGGCATCGGTGGTGCCGGATGTAAATCATCATATTATTAACGGATTGATTAAATATTTTAATGTCAATCCGATTGTGGTAGGTCCGGGCATCAGAACTGGAATTAAGATAGCTATACCTAATCCGAAAGAGGTAGGAGCAGACCGGATTGTTGATGCGGTGGCAGCCTATGAATTATATGGCGGACCTGTGCTGGTGATTGATTATGGAACGGCGACTACCCATGATTTGGTGCTTGAGGATGCTACTCTGGTGGGAGGAGTGACCTCGCCGGGGATTCGTATTGCGGCGCATGCCCTGTGGCAGGATGCGGCAAAGCTGCCAAAGATTGAGATTAAAAAGCCGGATGCGGTTTTGGGAAGGGATACCATTTCCTCCATGCAGTCCGGTTTGGTATACGGACATATCGGTCAGACGGAGTATATTATTCGCAAGGTAAAGGAAGAGGCAAGGCTTGATAAGATGACGGTGGTTGCCACTGGAGGGCTCGGCAAAATTATTTTTGATGAGACGGACAGCATTGAATATTACGACCCGAATCTGACACTGAAGGGATTAAATATTCTCTATAATAAACAGCTGGAAAAGGATGAAAAATGACGAAAAAGAAAATGATTGACTTAAAGGACAAGTTAATACTGGCTCCCATGGCAGGTGTGACAGACCTGCCTTTTCGCTTACTGTGCAAGGAGCAGGGGTGTGATGTCCTCTATACAGAGATGGTCAGTGCCAAGGCAATCCTTTATCATAATCGCAACACTCGTCCGCTAATGGAATATCGACCGGAGGAGCATCCCATTGGACTGCAGCTTTTTGGCTCGAGCCCTGAGATTATGGCAGAAATTGCGGCTCAGGTGCAGGGGAGGGGCTATGATTTTATTGATGTCAATATGGGCTGCCCGGTGCCGAAGATTGTCAATAACCATGAGGGATCTGCGTTGATGAAGCAGCCGGAGCTGGTGGGAGAAATTGTATCGGCCATGGTGAAGGCTGTAGATATTCCGATAACGGTGAAAATTCGTAAGGGCTTTGATGAGGAGCACGTTAATGCAGTGGAGATTGCAAGGATAGTCGAGCAGAGTGGTGGTGCAGCTGTGGCAGTCCACGGGCGGCTTAGAAGCGAATATTATGGAGGAAAGGCAGATTGGGAAATAATCAGGCAGGTAAAGGAGGCGGTAAATATTCCGGTGATTGGCAATGGGGATTTGACAACGCCTCAGGATATTCTGAAGATGAGAGAGCAGACGGGCTGTGATGCTTTTATGATTGGAAGGGGTGCAAAGGGGAATCCATTTATTTTCTCTCAGCTTAAGACATATTTTGAGGAGGGTTATCTGCCGGAAAAACTGTCCATGGAAAGAATGACAGAGGTAATGCTGCGGCATGCACGAATGATGGTAGAATATAAGGGAGAGTTTAGTGGCATACATGAGATGCGTAAGCATGTGGCGTGGTATACCACAGGATATCCAAACTCTTCAAGGCTTCGTGAGCAGGTCAACCGTGTAGAAAGTATGGAGGAATTGGCGGACCTGATTAGCGGTTATTGTAGCAAACAGAGTCTGCAAAGCAAGGTTAGTACCATTAGCAGCAGAGAAGATAGGGGAAAGTCAGGTGACGGAGAAGAGAAATAGCAGCAATTTGGGATATTTAGCAGATATTTGGAATAGTCTTTAGTAAGATGAAAAATCCGGAAATGCGATGAAAAAGAAAGACAAACTTGATTATATTTATTTTTGTGTAGTAGAGGGAAAAAGAAGACGGTTGGAAATGGTTTGCAGGGAGTTGTCGGAAATTCGGACACTGAGGGTCTGCATAACGGAGAAAAACCATAGTGCTGGGGGCAGACGGCAAAAGGATGCCATACCTTATTGGCGGAGAATCAGGAGGAGGCTTAGAGATTGGCAGACCGAGGATTGCACAGTAGGTGCGGATTGGAGAATGGCAGAATGGTTGCAGATGAAGGAGGAATTGTTTTTGGCGCGCAAGCAGGAGCTGATGCAGAATCGAAATGAGCTGCTTGAGAAGATGGGGGGTGGAATCAAAGGGGAGGTGGCAGTGAGAAAATCATTTCTGCTAGTGCTAGGCAGCAACGGATGGAGTCGGCAGGATTTATTGCTTTTGCTTTCTGCTGCAAAGGACTATTTTGCGGATATATATATGGTAACAGGTAATGGATGTATCGATGAAGAGCAGATGGTAGAAAGTGTGTATGAGGAGTGGGGAATCGTAATGCACCTGTTGTCAGAGGAAAGTGCAAGGGCGGAAGCTGTTGACTGTGCCTTGTTTTTACTGGAAAGCTGGAATGAAGCAGTGAGGGAGTATCATTGCAGATTTGGATATGTAGTGTCTGAATGTGAAAATGGGATGAACCGCTGTCGAAATAGCGAGGTCGGGATAATAAAAGGGACAGTTGACAGGGAAAAAAGCGGGACGATTAAGGGGGGAGGGTTGTATTCCGGTATGGTATATAAATGCAGAGGAGAGGAGATTCCGTATCAGATGGCAGTAAATATGAAATATCAAAATCCGGAAAAATATCATAAATTTTCAATAACTTCCGTTGCTATTTATTGCGTAGAATGATATAATATAAACATTAATCTAGTACTATTAAAAGCGCAGATAAGACTAAGAAGAGATTGGGGAGGTTGCTACATGATTTATGTAAAGGCAGAAGATTTGAAAGTTGGTATGCGTTTGGCGCGTCCAATCTATAATAGGAACGGAACATTACTATATGGCAGGAATGATAAGATTACTAAACAGGGTATCACGAGTGTAAAGAATTTCGGACTGATTGGTCTGTATATTTTGGAACCGGCAGAACCACTTCCACCAATGAGCGAGGAAGAAATGGAGTTTGAACGATTCCAGACTATGGAGGTATTCAGTCTCAAGGAAGATTTGGATGCGATTATGAAGGATAATCAGCCGATTAACCTGATGCGGCAAACAGATGATGTGGTACGTCAATTTGGCAATCTGTATCATCGCATTCATTTTAACCAGAACTTAAGAAGCACAGAAGATTATGTCTATAAGCATGATCTGAATGTGGCGATTTTGGCGGCACTGATTTCTCATAGAGCCAAATTCGGTATCATGGAACAGACAGAGGTTGTCGTTGCTGCTCTTTTACATGACTTGGGTAAGCTTTCTCTACCGGCAAAGCTTAGAGGAAAGGCAGAGGACTTATCGGAGGAGGAGATGAATACGGTAGCCAGAGCAGTTATTGTGGGGGTAGACAAGATTTCAGATGCTTTTAATCTTCCGATGGGGGTTAAGGGTACGTTAATGCAGTTTTGTCAATTGCAGTATCTTCCGGATAAAGCACCGGACAAGATCTCTAAGCTGGTGAAGGTGCTGATGGTTGCCAATGCTTATGATGAGTATACGGCAATGCAGTTAGACCAGAATCCGCATTCGGAGGTTGAGGCAATTCGTATGCTGCAAAGCCGGCCGGATATATATGACAAATCTATGGTAAAGCATTTGCTGGATAGTATTATGGTACTGTATCCCGGTGTTTGTGTGGAGTTGACAAATCATGAGAAGGGGCTGGTGCTCAATGAGAATGATAAAGATATATTGAGACCGGTGGTTCTTGGATTTACCCACAATGAAATTTACAATCTGGACAGGGATGAGATTTTTGAGGACATTCAAATTAAAGATATTATGAAGACAATGGATAACCGGATTAAGGTTGATCAGGATCGCCTTAAGGAGTATATGTAATAAAAAAGTTCAGCTTAGGCTGAACTTTTTTATGTACGGTCACCATAATATTGTATTACATCACGTCTGGTAATGATTCCGATAAATTTATCACAGTCATCTACCACCGGAACAAAATTTTGTTGAATAATTTTGGAGAGTAAATCTTCCATATTAGAGCTTGCATTAACCGGTGTATAATCATTTCGCCTTGGCACATCCATTAAATGGAGGCTTTCCGGCCATTTCAATGCAGTAGAAATATCATTATGACGGAGATACCATAAAATATCTCCCTCTGTCAGGGTTCCTATGTATTCCCCGTTATCGTTGAGAATGGGAATGGAGGAATATTGGTGATATTCCATTTTTTCTAAAACCTGTCGAAGTGAATAGTTTTGCTCCAGAAAAGCAACCTCTGCTTTTGGAGTTAAAAAGAATAGTATGTTGATGAATGTCACCTGCCTTTCTCTTGTTAAAATCTACCTATAGTATATAATAAATCAGGAGTAAAAACAATGGTATAAATATTAAAAGATTATGAAACTTTGTACAGAAATAAATGGTGGAAAATATCGAAAAGAGTTGTATTTATAAAGTAGGTTTGTTAATATAGGGATATTGTATGTATCGAGAAGAAAACACAACAGATGGTGTGAAAGAGAGGCAGATTTATGCAGAGTAATGTGTTTAATGAGAATGTAGATTATCTGTATCAGGTTCAGACAGATTTAGAGGCGGTAGAGCAGTTGAAGCAGGAGCTGGCAGAATACAAGAATCAGGAAAAGAATTTAAAAAAGGCTATCACTGTGGAGGACAAGTCAATCAAGGACGAGATTGCCCAGACGATTCGCCGAAGAAAAGGTGAGATTGAGAAGGTGTATGATGACCAGATTGATGCCAATAAGGGCAGGAGCCGGAAAGTGAGGACAAAACGCGATAAGGCAAAGTCTAAACGGGTGGATGAGCGTGTGTCTGAAGAAACAGCTGATTTGGCGGAGGAGAACCGTCAGCTACAGGTAGAGATGAGGACTCTGTTTAAAGCGCAGCATGTCCCCTCCTTTTGCCGGTCAAGACTATACTATGCCATGTTTATGACAAAACGGTTTTATGAATTTCTCATTCTGTTGGCGGGAATGCTGATTGTCTATCTGGGTATTCCGACAATTATGTATCTGCTTTCTGTAAACGTATTTTTCAAGGGAAGTAAGCAGCTGACCGTAATGTGTACACTTACGGTTTCATTAACCCTTTTTTTACTTGGTCTGATCTATATTTTAATTTTAAATAAGACAAAGCTGAAGCATTATGACACGCTGTTGGATGGTCGCAGCATAATGGATAGGATTGCGGCAAACAAGCGGCAGATTAAGGCTATTCGCAATAAGATAAACCGTGATAGAGATGACAGTCAGTATGGTTTGGATAAGTATGATGATAAGCTGGCAGAGCTGGATGAGGAGTTAAATCAGATTAGCCGGGATAAGCAGGAAGCCATGACCATATTTGAGAACGAAACGAAGCAGGTACTTACTAATGAGGTAAATGACCGGCGGCTGGGGCGTTTGGAGGAGATGAAAACCAATTTGGAAGCCTTAGAAGAGCAGATGGCAAGTCTGAATGAGGATATTCAGAACTCTTCTCTTGCCATTGCAAATAACTATGGTGCAATTTTAGGCAAGGAGTTCTGTACTCCAGTCAGGGTGGCAGATCTGATTTCGTTGATGGAGGACGGCACAGCAGATACGGTATCTGAGGCGATTGCCGCATATAAGGGTGCGCACTGAATGTCCAGAAAATACCAGTAGAGTGCGCTGCTGATACAATTTGCCAATGTCATTACAGTGTGAAGCCGAGTGCTTTGTAGAAGAATTGAATTTGGAAAACCGGCAACATTTACAATGCCTGTGATAGAGAGGTTCCCTATTGCAGGCAATTTTTTATTGACACCCTTTCCGGGAATCAACGGTGTTTTGCTTAGTGTGGCATAGCCGATGTGTTCGGGAATGCCGAGGGAGGCATCGATCGCAATGACAAAGGGATTAGGATGTTCTTCATAAATTTCCTGAATGGTTTCTTCAAGATTAAGTGCGTGAACCGGATGTGCCAACGTCCCATAGACCGGAACCTGTGGAATGACTTCTTTTAAATGCTCCCCTACCAGTGGTCCCAGACAGTCTCCGGTGGCACGGTCGGTGCCAATGCATAATATAATAATGTCCTCTGCGGAATTGCAATCATTTTCTATGGTCTGATGAAGCTCTTTTTTTAGTTCCAGTGCGGCGTCCTGTTCAAAAGCATTGTAATAACACTGTGTCATAATCCGGTCTCCTTGATTCCTGTAAGTTATTGTATGAAAAGTATGAACGTTTTGAGCCTGTTTTAGACAGAGAAAACAAAAAATATAAAATGTGGGAATGCTACAGGTCGCGAGACGTTGTCGCATTTTATATAACAAAGAAAAAAAATAACGGATATTGCGGACATTTTTGTTGAGAGAAGTACATTTTTAGACATGAAAAGCATTTCCATTGTGATAGCCTACGAAAGGGAAATGATACCGGATTATATATGGGAGAAATGATGGAGAAAATGGGACAGAAAGGAAAGAATGAAAATGATAGAGCTTGTCTACGACAAAAATGAACAGACAGAAGAGGACATTTTTGCGGGAATTACGCTGCCCAAAAATATAAGGCAGATTGGACTGCCGACAGGAGAACGGAGGATTTATATTGAAGACTATGTTATGACTTATCTGACACAGCTTGCCAATCCAAATTCAACCTTTGCCAGAGGAGCAATTTTGGTGGGAGAATGTGTAAAGGGAGAAAATGGTGTGGTGATTTTTATCAGCGGCGCACTGGCAGCACAGAATCTGGAATTGGACCTGGAGGAGGCAACCTTTGAGGGAGAAACGTGGAGTTATATTTATCAGGAGGTAAAAACGCACTTTCCGGACTTGGAGGTGGTAGGATGGTTTTTGTCTCGTATGGGGTTTTCCACAGAAGTAAACGATATGATTGTAAAGCTTCATATGGACAACTTTGCCGGAGTAAATAAGGTACTCTATATTATGGATTCTCTTGAGGGAGAGGATGCTTTTTATATGACAGAGGGAGAGGGATTGCGGAGGCAGAGTGGATATTACATATATTATGCTCGTAATGAGGCAATGCAAAATTTTATGATTGAGGCTAAGGGGAATGAAGTATCGAAGGAGACCGATGAGGTAGAAGAAAAGGATGAAGCGATGCTGCGCAATTACAGGAGAATCATGGAGGAACGAGCGCATAATGCCAGAATGGAACGTATGAATCGCCGACTTTATGTACTCTGTTCAGGCTTAACCGTGGCGGTACTTGCTCTTGGGGTAGCAGTTTTTTCTAATTATCAGATGCTGGATCTTTTGCAGACAAGGCTGCTGGCGACAGGCATTTTTGCTCATGAGGAATTAATTGAAGTTGGGGACAAGCTGGCGGAGAATGAAGAAGGACATTCGAGAGAAAAAGACACGGAACAGGTGTCTAAGTCAGAGGCCTCTCAGGTGCGTGCCGCGGCTGCGAATCTGCCGCAGTATTACACGGTACAAAATGGAGATACGCTGTCATCCATTAGTTTTAAGATGTACAACTCGGTGGGATATGTAGCTGAGCTTATGGAGGCTAATGGGTTTGGAGAGGCAGATGAAATCCATGAGGGAGACCAGATTATTATTCCTACAGTGGACTAGTGCAGCAGAATATTCATTAGAGGAAACCGGTTATCTGACTTTGGGAAAAGAGGGTAGTACCTTTTTGAAAAATGTGATATACTTAGTAAATATAATGCGAAGGATAAGCTAAGGAAAGGTATCGGCTATGAGCAGGAAATCGGCTGGAAAGAATAAAAAGAACCAAAAACATAAAAACAATAATGAGGATACAAGGCAGTCGTTTTTTGTCTATGAAAACGAGCAGTCGTCAACTGAGAACAGCCAGGAGGAGACCGACGAGGGAGAATACGGAACGGATACAGCCCTGGTTAGGGAACGGTTGACAAGATTGGGAATAGGAATCATTGCCGTGATGGTTATTGTGGCAGCAGTGCTTCTTGGTTTCTCTTTTCTCTTTGGCAGTGGTTATAATGACTATGAGGTGGTGGAGGAAACCGGAGTCAAAAATGCTTCTATGGTAGATTATGTTCCTTATCAAAATGCTCTGCTAAAGTTTAGTAAAGATGGTGCAACCTACGTGAATGAAAAGGGTGAAGCGGTCTGGAATGAAACCTTTGCCATGAAGATGCCCAGTGCAGATGTGTCGGGCGAATATGTAGCGATTGCAGACTTAAACGGAAATGATGTATACATATTTAACAAGGAGGGCAAAGTGAGCAGTTCGGCAATGCCATATCAGATTTGCGATATTGCAGTGGCCAGTCAAGGTGAATTTGCCGTTATTCTTGAGGGTAGGCGTGCAAATTATATCAATATTTATGACAAGAATGGTCAACAGATTATAGAGAATCAAACTACTCTGGAGCAAAGCGGATATCCTATGGACATTGATTTGTCTGAAGATGGGGAAAAGCTGTTTTCAGCATACTTGAGCATTGACGGTGCTAAGACAAAATATAGCTTAGCTGCCTATAATTTCGGACCGGTGGGACAGAATGAGAATGCTGATGGTTTGATGGGAGGATATCAGTTGGAGAATACGGTGATTCCGAAGGTAGAATTTTTGGACAACAATACGGTTTGTGCATTTGGGGATAATCAGATTATTATTTATTCGATGAAGGAAAAACCTAGTGAGAAGGCAGTAATTGCTTTTGAGGAAGAGATTCGCAGTATTATATATAATTCTGATTATATTGGGGTAGTGGTGCCTGGTGATAAAGAGGATGTACCCTATATACTGGAGCTTTATAATACCAGTGGCCATAAGGTGATGTTGCTGAAAATTGATTTTGATTATAATAAGGTAAGATTGCGGAATGATGAAATTGTTTTCACCGGTGGAACGGAATGCCGGATTTATACGATTAAGGGCAAATTGAAATTTTCCTATTCATTTAAGAAAAATGTATCGGACATAGTACCAACCGGATATAGTCGGCGTTACATTGTCCTGTATGACAGTGGTTCTGAGGTGATAAGGATTAAATACAAAAGTAAAAAGGAATAGATATGAGTTTAGTTTGCATTGTAATAGGAATTGTATTTTTAATATGTGTGCTGACGGGGTGGGCGCAGGGCTTGTTTAAAGTGATTATTTCCGTGGCAGGTTTGGTGATAAGCATTATTGTGGCAAATTATGTTTCGCCCTATGTCAGTGGGTTCTTGGAGGAGCGCACCCAGATAGACGATAAAATTGCGGTCTATATATCGGAGGAATTGCAGTTTTCAGAGCTGGGTGAGGAGGCGACAAGAGGTATTCAGGTTGCAGTAATCAATGAACTGCCTCTGCCGGAAACGCTCAAATCCAATATTTTGGATAACAATAATTCTGACATGTATCAAGCGTTAAAGGTGACCGGTGTCTATGAGTATATTGCGAAATCTGTTGCAGTTGTCATTTTGAATGCAGCAGTCTTTTTATTTTTGGTTTTGTTTTGCCGATTGTTTTTTTATTTCCTTGGGAAATCTGTTGGTAGCCTTACCAAGCTTCCAATTGTCCGTTCTATTGACAAGGTGGGTGGTGGAATGCTGGGTGCGATGAAGGGGCTTATGCTAATCTGGATATTTTTTTTGCTCTTGTCGATTACCAGTCCTTTTGCGTGGAGCCGTGAGGTGATTACCCAGATTAGTCAGTCTCCAATTCTGAAATTGTTGTACGATAACAACGTACTACTAGATATTGTGGGGGATTTGACCCGTGTTTTGTTCTTATAAATAGAAATAAAAAATATGTCAAAAAATTTCAGAAAAGGTGTTGACAAGGAAAAACCCTTGTGCTAAGATTAAATCCGTTGCGGTGCTGAAAAACAGTAAGCAAAGCAGCAGGAACCAACAAAATTGAATGATGATTAAACAACAAAACAACCCTGAAAATTCTTAC
>CAMWYM010000052.1 GCA_947178475.1 uncultured Clostridium sp.
TTTATAAGGCATTTTTAGGAAATGGTGTAGATTTGCCACGGCATAAGAAGATGGGGCTTACGGTTAAGTATTCTGATAAATTAGATGCAGTGGAAATCGGAAGGCGTTTTGCCGCATTGGGATATGAAATTTATTCCACTAGAAGAACCTGCAGGACGTTGCAGGAAAACGGAGTTGCGGCAAAGCATATTAATAAGGTAGAGGCGCCGTCTCCAAATCTTCTTGACCTGATTTTAGGTCATGAAATTGACTTGATTATTGATACGCCGGCACAGGGAATCGAGAAGAGCAAGGATGGATTTATTATCCGCCGGCATGCTATCGAAACCGGTGTAACTGTGCTGACCAGTCTGGATACGGCAGATGCATTGCTGACCTCCTTGGAAAAAGCAAACAAGGAACATCTGACCTTGGTAGATATCTGTACACTTTAATGGATATTTATTTGACAAAAAAAGGAATAACAGTATAATAAAGATTGACGGCGAAAAAGCAGCGCCGTCAGTTTTTGTTTTTGTACTGTTGTAGACAAGAGTATGAAAATAGACATTAAATGGATTAAAAAAGTATAGGAGGATAAGTGATATGGTAGTGGAACCAAAGGTAAAGGGATTTATCTGTACAACGGCACATCCTGTGGGTTGTGAGAAAAATGTATTGAATCAGATTGAGTATGTGAAAAAAATGGGTAAGATAGATGGAGCCAAAAGGGTTTTAGTTATTGGAGCCTCTACCGGTTATGGACTGGCCTCACGAATAACAGCTGCATTCGGAATGGGGGCGGCAACAATCGGAGTATTGTTTGATAAGGAGGCAAGCGGTAAGCGGACGGCAACACCGGGATTATATAATACAAGGGCATTCGACGATGCAGCCAGGAAAGAGGGCTTATATACCAAGTCCATTAACGGAGATGCTTTTTCTGTTGAGATTAAAGATCAGGTAATCAGTACGATAAAAGAGGATTTGGGTAAAGTAGACATGGTGGTGTATTCATTAGCGTCTCCCAGGCGGACGACCCCGGACGGAACAGCTTATGTCTCCAGTCTTAAAACCATTGGAGAGCCATTTACCCAGAAAAACTGGAATTTAAAGGATGACACTATCGGGGAGGCAACGATACCCTGTGCCACGGATGAGGAGATAGAGGCTACGGTAAAGGTTATGGGCGGAGAAGACTGGATGGACTGGATTGATGCACTGGTGGATGCAGATGCTATTGAAAAAGATGCGATTACCATTGCCTATTCTTATATCGGTCCAAAGCTTACATATCCGATTTATCATGAGGGAACTATAGGTATGGCGAAAAAGCATTTGTCGGAGAGTGCTGATGCCATTACAAAAAAGCAGGAAAATATGGGAATTAAGGCATATGTTTCGGTAAATAAGGCGCTGGTAACTCAGGCAAGCTCAGCAATACCGGTGGTGCCTCTCTATCTTTCTGTACTCTATAAGGTGATGAAGGAAAAAGGAATCCATGAGGGCTGCGTGGAGCAGATGTACCGTCTGTTTAAGGATAAGGTATTCGGCACAGGTGGTGTGGGAGAAGATGGTATGTTCCATGTGGATGACTGGGAGATGCGTGAGGATGTTCAGACTGAGGTGATGGACATATGGGAGAAGCTTTGCAGTGATAATCTTTTGGAAATGGCCGACACTGAGGGATATTGGAATGATTTCTATCAAATGTTTGGGTTCAAGGTAGAAGGTGTGGATTATTCACTGGATGTAGAAGTCTGATTATTTTCAAATTTAGCCTGTACAATATAGACAATATTGCCAGTGATGCCATGTGCTGTGGCAATCTGTCTATATTGTATAACTGCTAATTATAGGTTATTACAATGGAAAAACCATTTTTTACATGGAAGGATACCAGGTCCGCTACCTCGAAGGCAGCATTAATGAGTTCGTTTGCTTTCTTTTTGGAATAGCCGGCATAGCTCATTAGCATGTGCAGTTGGATTTGTGCCATACGGTCTATATCTGCTGCTGAAGTATGTATCATCTGAATGATTTCTTTTTGCATTCCTATGTTCATTTTGGCGAGAATATTTAGCTCATCCTCATCACAAAGAGAAAATTTGCTACCCAGTTCTGACAGCATTTTGCGCCCATCTTCTACAGTAAAAAGAGAGGAGGATTGGTCGGTAAGAAGCTGGGAAACAAAGCGGGACAGCTTGGGATTATCTCTTAACAGGCGGTAATAGGTAATTGTGTGCAGGATGCGGATAAAGTCGGGACTAAACTGACTCGCATCTAAGAGTTCGTCCATCGTCTGAGTAAAATCCGCTATAATTCTTTGGTAGATTTCCTCTCCCAGAATTTGTTTGGTTTGAAAGTGATAGGGAATCAGTGCGCGGTTTATTTTGGCAGCAGCACTGATATGGGCATAGGTAGTTTCTGTGAAGCCGTATTTGTAAAAAAGTTTTTTGCTCTCTTTCAGGATTCGGCGTTTTGTTTGTTCTCCGCTGAGGTAGGTGTTGGACATGGTAAATTCTCTCCTTTGTATATTCTGTTTCCAATTATAATAGATTTAAAACTGGCTTGCAACACAATATAATCTGTAGTAAAATATGGACAATAACAGCTATATGGGACAATCTCTTTCGCTGGAGTCGGAACAAAGGAGGACATTACACTATGCAGGGGTCTTATGTGAATCGAATTAGTCGGGTCATTATGAAGCTGGTAACATTGATATTGGGCTGTCTGGGAATTGCGACAATCATTATTATGTCAGTATATTCAGTCAAGGTAAGCAACTACCGTATGAAATCGGAGGTTATGAGTTATGCCAGTGAACTGGATAATACGTTTAATACGACAACCACGCTGCTTGATAGCTTTACGTTGGTAATGGAAAATGAACAGATTAATGGTCATGATGATACTTTGGCATATGTAGATTCGATTGTTGCAGATAACAATAGCTTTTCATCAGCTTATGTGGCATATGATGATAAGACATTGATTATGAGCGGCGGTTGGGAGGCTCCAGAGGATTTTGATTTTAGAACAAGAGAGTGGTACACCGGTGCAAAGAGTCTGGAGGAGGGCGTTTACGTTTCTGAGCCGTATTTAGATGAACAGTCGGGAGGATTTTGTATTACTCTGGCAAAGCGTATGATGAAGGACGGAGAATTTATTGGAACCTGTGCGATAGATGTCTATATGAATGACATGGTTGCATTGATGCAGAAAAGCTATCAGGGTAAGGCCTATGCGTTTCTTGTTTCAAAGGAGAATACATTATTGACACATCCAAAAGAGGATTTGATGATGACGGCAGACAGTGCCTATACTCTTGAAACGGCGTTGAACGGGAAATACAAGAAGCTGGTCAATACGGATAAGCGTTATATGATTAATGACCATACTTTTGGAAGTAAGATTGCAATGTCGGCTGACATTCCGTCTGTAGACTGGAAGGTAGTTTACATAATGCCGGCTACAGAGGATATAAAAACAACACTTTTGGCGCTTGTTGCTTTTGTTGTTTTGCTTGTGGTATTCAGAGGATTGGTAAGACGATACTGTGAACAGGAGATGTATCGGTGGTTCAAGCCTCTTACCTCTATCAGCGAGAAGGTGACGGAGATTGCTGAGGGTAATTTGGATGTGGTGTTTGACGAAGAGCCACTGTCTGAGGAGATAGCAATGCTTACCGTATCGTTGAATGAAACGGTAACACAGTTAAAGACCTATATCGAAGACATTACCTTTGTGGTAAATAATATATCAAACAATGATTTAAGTGTCAGCTCTGATGTGGAGTATCAGGGAGCATTTATTGCCATTCAGAACGGTTTAAATATGATTCTCGATAAGTTGAATCATGCGCTTGGACAGGTAAATGAACAGTCAGAGATTGTTGTTAATTATTCCGGACAGGTGCAGGAGAGTACGATAAAAGTTGCAAGTGGAGCAGGAGAGCAGAACATTGCGGTACAGGGATTGGTAACAAATATTGGAGTGCTATCTGACCAAATCCAACACATTAGTCGGAATGCAGAGACGGCCAGTGAGGTATCAGAACTGACCAACAAACAGCTTGCCACGGGCAATCAGGAAATGCAGTCATTGCTCGCTGCTATGGAGACAATCGAGGAGACCTCGGAGCAGATTGGTGTTATCATTACCACAATTAATGATATATCTGAGGAGACAAATCTGCTGGCGTTGAATGCTTCAATAGAGGCGGCAAGAGCTGGTGAGGCAGGCAGAGGATTTGCAGTTGTAGCGGATGAAATCAGTAAGTTGGCGGCAGCATCTGCTCAGGCTACGGAGAATATTACCAAGCTGATTGAAAATTCTATGCGTGCGGTAGATGTAGGTAAGAATCTGGCAGACAAGACATCGGAAACACTGCAGATTGGCATTAATAATTCCTTGAAATCAAATGATGATATTATGCAGATAACTGATTTTGTAAAAAATCAGGCGACGGCAATTGAAAAAATTGAGAAGAGTGTACATGATATAGCGGCAATTATTGATGCGAATGCCGCTGCCTCTCAGGAGAATGCTGCAATCAGTGACGAATTGATTAATTGCGCTAATGCTTTGAAGGGTACGGTGGAAGAGTATCATTTAAGAGATAAAGAAGAGCATGGGTTGGAAACAGACGAAGAAGTATTAATATAGTGTATGGAAAATAACATATGGAATATTACTCACTGAACCGGTATCTGCAGGACACCTTTGGACAAAAAATATATAAGATTTCACTTGACGGAGGCTTTACCTGCCCTAACCGGGACGGGACCTTAGATACGAGAGGATGTATTTTCTGCTCGCAGGCAGGCTCCGGTGAATTTGCACAAAGCCGGAAGGATTCTATTGGGAAGCAGATTGAAAAAGGGAAAGAGCGGTTAAAGGACAAGATACAAAATGGAAAATATATAGCTTATTTTCAGGCGTTTACCAATACCTATGCTCCGGTAGAGCGGCTTCGAATACTCTATGAAGAGGCGATATCCCACCCGGATATCGCCGTTCTTTCCATTGCCACCAGACCGGACTGTCTTTCGGAGGAAGTTCTCCTTTTGCTACAGGAAATGAACGAGAAAAAGCCAGTTTGGGTGGAGCTTGGCTTACAGACCATTCATGAGAGTACGGCGGAGTATATCAGGAGAGGATATCCTCTTTCTGTCTATGATGAAACTGTGGAAAACCTTAAAAAAATTGGGGTACAGGTGATTGTGCATGTGATACTCGGTCTGCCGGGAGAAACGTTTGGTCAGATGAAGGAAACAGTTTCCTATGTGGCAAAAAGCGGTGCGGCTGGAATTAAGCTGCAGCTTTTACATGTGATAAAGGAAACGGATTTGGAGAAAGAATACCGGGCGGGAGGATTCCGTACTCTGGAGATGGAAGAGTATGTGAATCTGGTAGCAGATTGTATTGCACTTTTGCCGCCGGATATGGTAATCCACCGGTTGACCGGAGACGGAGACCGAAAATCACTGGTTGCCCCTCTTTGGAGTCTGGATAAAAAGCGGGTGCTCAATGCTATAAATAAAAGGATACGGGAAAAGGAGAGAAGTTCATAGATGAAGAACAAAAAAGAAGCTGGAGGTACAGTATGCGACGCAGTGACAGAGAAGTAACGGAATTTGAAGATATGATAGCAATTATCAAGGCATGTGATGTATGCCGGCTAGCTTTGAATAACGGAGAATATCCGTATATATTGCCGTTGAATTTTGGTCTGGCAGTAGTGGATAACAGGATTGAATTGTATTTTCACGGTGCATTGGAAGGAACAAAGTATGATTTGATGGAGAAAGACAACCGTGCAAGCTTTGAGATGGATTGCTCTCATAAGCTGGTTACCCAGGAGGATACAGGGAACTGCACAATGGCGTATAAAAGTGTGATTGGACAAGGGTATATCGAAATGATACCGGAGGAGGAAAAATATAATGCATTGTGTATATTGATGAAGCAGTATCATAAGGAGGAATTTGCCTTTAATAAGGCTGTGATGCCGCAGACTAAGGTATTTAAGCTGGTGGTTGAACATGTGACGGGGAAAGAAAGGGTAGTAAAGGAGTGAGATAAATTACATGCAGTTATAAACTTAAGACTATCATTATAGCTATTGACACGTATGCATCTTAGTGATAGAATCCAATTGTAATGCATTACAAGATAACAAATGTGAAGGAGAAGGGAGAGAAGTTTTCTATATATGAAGAATATATTTTATAGAAAAATTTATTCCTTTTCTGTTTTTATGCGCAATTTTATGTGGTTCACTATTCCTTTATGGGAGTGATATATTGTAGTGTGCTTTTTTTGTTTTTGCATTTAACAGTATAACACAATACATAATGTACATTTGATAAAAGGAGATTTATTATGAAGACATTAACAAAACTATTACTAGTTGCTATGCTTTTACTTTTACCTTGTGTTCAAGCTGAAGCATCGGCAAAAACCTGGGTGAATGTATCTCAGGCATTTAAGACAACGGAACTCAAAGATTTTAAAACTGCAGAAGGCATGTGTGTAGATCCTAAGGATAATGCGATTTATACTATTCAGAAAAAATCCGGCGAAGAAACATGTGCATTATTTAAAAATGGAGTACAAGTTAAAAAGGCATTTAATGGTAAGGATACGACCACAGTAATTGGACATGGAAACGATATCACATATTATAACAACCATTTATATATTGCTGATTATAGTACAGCAAAAGTTCATAGAATGAAAAGAAGTGGTTCAGCGTATGTGTATGAAAAGACATATACATTGCCAGGATATAGCAGAGTTTGGAATATAGAAACATATAAGAGAACTAAGATTAACGGTGATGAAAAGCAGTTGTTTATCTTAGGTACTGGACCAGTAAATAACAATAAGACAAAACTCAAATTTGTAATTGCCTGGTTTGATAATACTTCTAACAATTTCCATGAGGTAGGTTCGTTTGTGGTTGATAATCCTAATTCTAATGTATTACAGGGAATAGCATATAATCAAGAGACAGGATGGTTACATATTGGTTTGTCTACAGCAACGCAGGGCAAAAACAATATTGTCTCTATTAAAGTTACGCATGTAAGCGGTTCTAAGACTTATAGTACAGGTGATCAAGTGATAAGAACGTATAATGGCCCTGATAATAACAAATATGAGATTGAGAGTATTGGAATTGCCACAGATGGAAAATTTTATGTATTAGTTAATTGTACAGGTTGTCAAGATCCGGTATATCACATTAAAACCCAATAGACAAATATAAAGGCTTGTTGTATAAGAATAACAGAGTCTGGAGCCAAGAATGTAGAAGAGACTCGATGTTCTTGGCTCTTTTGCGTTTTAAGGGGCAGATGCATTGGAAGGGACAAAGTATGAATTGAAGGAGAAGGACAACCGTGCAAGTTGTGACTGTGCTGTTGCTACTGTTCAGGGTGGAGCAATGATTGGTGGCTCAGGTATCAGTTATGATATTGGATATAAAAAGAGTGCGATTATCCTTTCTTATACATCGTTAAAGTCAGGCTCTTGTAAATCTAATACATCTTTTTCAAAATATACATTTTCTTCGCCTACAGGCTATTCTGTCAAGCTTAGATTAAAAGAAACGCAGAAGGATACGAAGAATCCAGGAATTGGATGGGGAAGGATAGATTATTAATGGATGAAGAAAGGGTGTCTTGGATATGATTCGACAAAATTGCCGATTATTTAGAAATATTAAACAATGTTTTTTGACGTATTTAATATTTTTTCTTTTATCTGTAGGATATATTTTACTGGACGGATTGCTGCAGTATATTCCTATGGGAAAAGCTATGGATATTGTTGGAATCTTGCAGGACACCCTTTCGGTTTCTCTAGTGGCATTCATTATTTTTTTGTATGTGACATATGAATATCTGGCGCATGGCAGACGGTGTTTTGCTGAGGAATGTCTCTGTACACTTCCGGTATCTAAAAATATGCAGGAGGGTATTCAATTAATAATTTGCATTTTATCAGGTTTTCTTTATACAATATGTATGCTGGGGGCGAATCTTATTTTTGTCGCTCTATTACATACAAATAGTCTGGAATATGTATGGTTTATGATAAGAAGCCTGATTGTTTATTTCTTTTTACCGATGGTTATTGCAGTATTACTTGGTGCAATTTTATCACATATTAAAAATGCCCTTTTTTCGTATAGTACTTTGGTGATTTTAACCTTCTATTTTACTATTCGGTTTTATCAGATGTTCTATGATGCAGAGACTCTGTTCGGAGTTAGTGACCTATCTCAATTTTTTTGTGTTTCAGCAAATTATAGTATCCAATATGGTTATCTTTTTCCTTTGGATTTACATTTTGTTGTAAAACCCTTTTATATAATAGGTATTCTGCTGATTCTATTACTTTGCATTTTCTATTGTAGGAGACCAAAACGAAGAATTATACTAAGCCAAATCATTATTTTGATCGGTACCCTAGGCGGTATTCTGGTATGGAGGCAGCCTGACAGTGGATGCTATTATGGATATTGTGACCAAGAAGATAAATTATATAGTGATATGGAAAGTATGGAACAATCAGCTGTTGAGAACAGGTTTTATGTGAAGGAGTATAATATAGAATTAAGTATTGATAGCGGGCTGTCTGCAAAAGTGCAAATGGTATTGTCTGATGAAGGTTGTTCGGAATATAGCTTTACCTTGTTTGGTCCATATGACGTTATCTCTGTTATGGATGAAGATGGAAATAGTGTGGAATACACGCGAGATGGTAATTTTATTGTGATTGGCAATGAAGAACGGTCTTTAAAAAGTATTGTGATTTGTTATTCCGGTGAGCATCTTAATCGATATTTTGCCGGTAGTAATGGAATATATTTGCCGGGTAACTTTCCGTTTTATCCAATTGCAGGAAAGCTTCCGGTTTATGAACAGGGGTTGTGTGAGCTGCCTTCACAGGAAAGTCATTTTCATGTCAATATAGATTGTGACAAAGAAGTATACTCTAATCTGGAAATGGTTTCGGAAAATGTATGGGAAGGTGAAAGTAATAATTTTACTCTTGTTTCAGGCTTTTGGAAGGAGAAAGAAATACAGGGGATTGATATGATTTATCCATACGTATCGGTTAATTATAATCCGGAATTAAATGCATATCTGATGGATGGAATAATGAAATATTATGCAATTGATGAGAAACTAAGAGAAAAAAAGGTCGATTATCAAATGAAAGGCAAAAAGATTGTGATTGCTCCTTTTGGTTATGAAAGTGGTAATTATATGTTTGGGTCGGATGTGATAATCATCGGAACAAGGGATGATTTGGATACCTATTATTTAAATTATTTGTTGACTGGTCAGTGGCATATGAAGGATACGCTATCAGATGAAGAAATACAGAAAATTCTAGAGGATAATCCATTGTAGAAGGGGGGATTGTATGCTGCAAATTGAAAATCTGTCGGTGAAATTGAAAAAGAAACAGATTATAGAAGATATTAATTGTCAGTTTGAATCAGGAATACATGGTTTGTTGGGGCCTAATGGTGCAGGGAAAACAACCCTGATGCGTTCTGTTCTGGGTCTTTATCCACACGCAAAGGGAAATATAACAGTGAATAATACTGCCATATCAAATACTAATGTAGGGTATCTTCCGCAAAAATTCGGACTTTTTCCGAATATGACGGTACGGCAGGTGTTGACTTATCTAGGGACTTTGAAAAAGCTTCCTGCTGACGGGTTAGGGGCAGAAATAGAGCATTTGATTTCCGAGATGAATCTGGAGGATAAGATAGACTCCAAAATGTCTACATTGTCAGGAGGAATGATTAGGCGTGTGGGGATTGCACAGGCATTTTTGGGAAGTCCATATGTTATTATTTTAGATGAGCCAACTGCCGGTCTGGACCCGGAAGAGAGACTTCGATTTAAAAATTATATAAAAGCGAATAAAAGTAATCATATTATTATCATTTCCACGCATATTGTAGATGATATTGATTACTTATCAGATTATGTAGAAATTATGGAATCAGGAAAAATACTAGTGCAGGCAAAGCGTGAAGAGGTTGCAAACCATGCATTAGATAAAGTGTTTGGTGTTACGAGAGAGGAACTGGATAATATAGATACCAAGTATTATCTGGTGAAGGAATATGAAGAGAATGGAAATAAGAAAATGAGAATTATTTCAAAGGATAAAATACAAGGCGAAAGCTTACCCCCCACATTAGAGGATGGATATTTATGTGTATTAAAAGAAAAGTAAAAGATAGTTTTGTGCTTTTGAAAAATATATGGAATAGAGACTATGCGTTGTTTTTGGTGCCAGTATTTCTCATTATGCTAGTATTAAATATATGGAATCTGCACGATTATCTTGCTCCTAATAAGTATTCAAAATATTTTATCAATTACAGAATGATGATAATGCTTCCAATCGGAATCGTTATTTTGCTGGTTTTCAGTATATATCCGTATCTGACAGGTAGTGGGCGGGATTTATTATACATAAATCGTAAGTATATTTTATTTGAGTGCATTGTGGAAACTGTACTATACGGATTTTTGCTGGTGGCTGAGGTTATATTTTTTTATCGTCCAATTATGGGATTGCGGTTAGAAATATATTTAAGATATATAATCTGTTTGTTTATGATCTCCGGAATTGTCCTTTGTCTGGCATACCGGCTAAGAAAAATGACAGTAATTGTCATGACTCTGATTCTTATGTATATTATTGAATGGATTGCCGATTCAGGAGTTTTGGATGTGCACAGTATTATGTCATGGAATTATGATGATGCAGATTATTTTATTGAGATATTGTTAATGTGCATTATCGGTGTTTTTTGCTGGAGAGATTTTGCAAATCAGCTTAGGTCCTATCACAGCTTTGATGATTAATATTTATATATGGAGATGTCTATGCTTACAAAGAGAATACAAAATTGTATTTTTAGGATTTATAAAAGTATTCCGTTTATCATTTTATTGCTAGTGGTCATTCTGCCCATTATGGTAAACAGAAATATTCATGCGTCTGATACGATATATGAGGAGCTGGTGCTGCAGCGATACTATAGTTTTTTCTATCCCGGATGTATAATATATATGTTTATCATTATATTCTATCCCTATATTGAAGGAGAGGGAAGAGAGGTTTGCTATGTATATCAAAGAATGTATTTTTTGGAAGCGCTCATTCCTTTTCTGTTTTTATGTGTAATTTTATGTGGTTCGATATTTCTCTATGGGAATACTATATTGGAAAATTCTGTTCTATTTTTAATAAAAAATGTAATTATACTATTTTGTTTCTGTAGTTTGTGTTATTTTTTACTTTTTGCATTTAATAGTATAACAATGATGACCATAGTTTCGGTTATATTTTTTCTGATAACTGTTATAAATCCATTAGCGATATTGAATGTTTTGCCGTATGACATGAAAATACAGACAATTGCTGAGCTTTTGTATTTTATGAAGGAGTATATTTTTATTGGGGTGTTCTGTTTAATAAGTGCTTTGATTTTAAATCGGAGATATGATAAGTATTCAGAGGTGTAATGAAATCGTAAAGCTAAGCTGTTGCGATGTAGTAAAAAAGGTGGTTTTATGCTATAATCTATATCGCGTATGCAGGAAGGGTGATTTTATGAAGCTTAAAAATGTGCTTATTGTTGTAAATGATATTGAAAAATCGATAGCTTTCTATAGAGATATTTTTGGACTTGAGGTTATTTTGGATAACGACGGTAATGTCATTATGACGGAAGGGCTTGTTTTACAGGATGCCAGAATATGGGGAGATTTTATAGATAGAGAGATTGTTCCGAAAAATAATTCCTGTGAGCTGTATTTTGAGGAAAAGAATATTGAGGAGTTTATTGACAGGCTTGAGAAATACGGGGAGCCAATAGAATATGTAAATCAATTGATGACCCATAGCTGGGGGCAGAAAGTGGTTCGTTTTTATGACCCGGATGGAAATCTGATAGAAGTTGGAACGCCGATGTAAGAGAGAAAAAATTGAGCATGAAAAAGGTAAAATAAATTCTACAAACTAACTCAAAAGGATATTTATTTCGTTGACAAAGGAAGCGGCTTGTGATACTATTCATCTATACACAGATAAATGCTATGATAAGGAGGAGTACCTATACTCCTAAACAGACAGAGAGAAGGCGGCTGGTGGAAGCCTTTTGTTTAGATATAGGGAAGTAGCCTTTGAGCAGTGAACCGAACAGAGCATCAGCTGGGCTTTCAGTAGACTTCAACGGAATTCCCACCGTTACAGGGGAAGCAATATTCAAGGCAGCAGCCTGCGTATTGGCAGAGAGCAGAATGTAAGTTCTGAATTTAGGTGGTAACGCGGATATGATTCGTCCTAAACTGATTATGATAATCGGTTTAGGACTTTTTTATATTATATCCGTTTTGTTCTAAAAGAAAAGGAGGAATGTGTAATGATAAAAGGAACAGAATTGTTTGTAAAGGCATTGAAGGAGGAGGGCGTAGATATCTTGTTTGGTTATCCGGGAGGTCAGGCGATTGATTTGTTTGATTCCCTGTATGACCAGGATGATATTGAGGTGATTCTTCCAAGGCATGAGCAGGCTCTGATTCATGCAGCAGATGGATATGCCCGTTCTACGGGAAAGGTAGGAGTGTGTCTGGTAACCAGTGGTCCAGGCGCAACAAATCTGGTAACGGGGATTGCAACAGCTAATTATGACAGTGTTCCATTGGTTTGTTTTACCGGACAGGTGCCATTGGGTCTGATGGGAAATGATGCATTTCAGGAGGTGGATATTGTCGGGATTACCAGAAGTATATGCAAATATGCGGTGACGGTTCGAAAGAGAGAGGACTTGGGACGTATTATAAAAGAGGCGTTCTATATCGCCAGAACCGGAAGACCGGGACCGGTTGTCGTTGATTTACCCAAGGATATCCAGCAGGCGATGGGAAGTGAGGAGTATCCAACAGAGGTTAATATTAGAAGCTATAAGCCAAATGAATCGGTGCATATAGGACAGATTAAAAAGGCGGCAGGAATCCTGAAGAAAGCAAAGAAGCCGTTGTTTTTAGTAGGTGGTGGTGTAAATATCTCCGGTGCCAATGAGCAGATGACCAGACTTGTCGAGCAGACCGGGATCCCGGTTATTACGACAATTATGGGAAAGGGTGCAGTGCCAAGTAGGCATCCGTTATATATGGGAAATATAGGCATTCATGGAAGCTATGCGGCAAATCATGCGGTAAGTGAATGTGATGTGCTGTTTTCCATAGGTACTCGTTTCAATGACCGCATTACGGGGAAAATCAGTGAATTTGCACCCCATGCCACAATTATCCATATTGATATTGATTCCGCTTCTATTTCCAAAAATATTGTGGTGGATATACCGATTGTGGCGGATGCCAGATTAGCTATTGAGGCACTTTTAGAGCATACTTCAAGGCTTTCGGTGGAACCTTGGGTAAAACAGGTAACGCAGTGGAAGGAACAGTATCCGATTAACATGGAGCGCTATGAGGGACTGACACCGGAGAAGGTTATCCGGTACATTAATGAGAATTTTGAGAATCCGATTGTAACGACTGACGTTGGACAGAACCAGCTTTGGACGACACAGTATCTGGAGCTTGAAAGCAATCGGCAGCTCTTGACCTCTGGCGGACTGGGTACGATGGGATATGGCTTTCCGGCAGCAATCGGGGCGAAGCTTGGCAATCCCGAGCGGGATGTTATCGCCATTTCCGGTGATGGGGGAATGCAGATGAACATTCAGGAGCTTGCGACAGCGGTTGCCTTGGAACTGCCTCTGACTCTGGTGGTATTTAATAATGGATATCTTGGCAATGTACGGCAGTGGCAGGAAATGTTTTTCAATAAGCGCTATTCCAGCACCTGCCTGACTTACCGCAAGAGCTGCCAGAGAGATTGTATGAATAAGGATAAATGCTGTCCCAAGTATACACCAGACTTTGTGAAGCTTGCTGAGAGCTATGATGCATACGGAATCCGTATTATGAAGGAAGAGGATATTGAGAAGGCATTTGCCTATGCTAAGGAGCATAAGGATGCACCGACTGTGATTGAATTTATCATTGAGCGGGAGGCGAATGTTTCCCCTATGGTGCCGGGAGGCAGACCGCTTTATGATATGATCATGGATTGTTAGGTAAGGCTCTAAAGTGCGTAAAGTAGCGGGATAGAATTAAGAGGTATATTAGAAAAATATAATACATTGAAAGCTTGGAGGAGAAAAAGCATGAATATGAAGAAAAGATGGATTTCTCTTTATGTAGAGAATCAGATTGGTGTGCTGGCTAAAATTTCCGGTTTGTTTTCCGGTAAATCTTATAATCTGGATAGCTTAACGGTGGGTGAAACAGAGGATACAACCGTGTCCCGAATGACAATCGGGCTGACTTGTGATGATATTACCTTTGAGCAGATTAAAAAACAATTAAACCGTAGCATAGAAGTTATTAAGGTGATGGATTTTACAGATATCCCAATTCACAAAAAGGAGATTTTGTTTATTAAAATCAACAGCTGTTCGGATAAGGATAAAGAGGAAATTTTCCGCATTGTTCAGACCTTTGAAATAAAGATAACAGATTACGGCAAAAAATCAGTGTTGGTGGAGTGTGTACAGACAGAGGTGAAAAACAATGATCTGATTGCATTGTTCAATCAGGTCTTTCCAAATCGGATTGAGGTGGTTCGTGGTGGAAGTGTAGCTGTGGAGGCGATTTCCAGTGCAGAGAGATAGAGGAGTTTACCATGCATGAAATTGAACCATGTTGAAATTCATGTCAGACTATGATAAAATTAACATTATTATACTAGGAGGATTAAACTTATGATTCAAGATGGATTTATGTATATTGCGGCCTTGGTTTTTATCGCTGCTATATTAGTCAATCTGCCAAAGATTTTTAAAGGACCAAAGGCAAAGGTGTTTTTTAATTTTGCACCGCCTATTGTATTGATTTATTTAGGACTGATGATTTTGTGTACTGTCCGTTTGTGGGATTTGGATGCTACCGCTGATGCATATAGTGCCATGAAGAATCCGTTGCTCTATGCAATGCTGTTTATCATGCTTCTGCGCTGCGATTTGAAGAAAATTATAAAGCTGGGTCCCAAAATGTTAATTGGTTTTTTTGCAGCAACCATTTCCATTGGCGTAGGCTTTGTGCTTTCCTATGCTGTTTTCCACGGAGCACTGGGTGAAGGTGCTTGGAAGGCTTTGGGTGCACTTTGTGGAAGCTGGATGGGCGGCGGCGGAAATATGCTGGCGATTCAGGCAGCCTTGCATGTAGATGAAGCGACTATGGCATATGCACTGGTTATGGATTCTATCTGTGCTACGCTTTATGTTATGTTTCTTTTATGGGCAATTGGAAATGCCGACAAGTTCAACAAGTGGACAAAGGCAGATACCCGTTTGATTGATGAGGTAGGTGCTGCTTTGGAGGAAGAGGCAAAGGCGAATACAAATCCCTTAACATGGCAGAATATTGCTATTTTGTTGGGCTCCGGTCTGTTGGTATCAGCAGTCAGTCAGGAGCTGGGCACCCTGATCAATGTCTACCTGACATTTTTTGATAAGGCTACCTGGACAGTACTTATCGTGACAGTTGCCGGAGTTGTTATGGCGCTGACACCATTTGGCAAGCTGAAAGGAACGGAAGAGATTTCTAATGTGCTTTTGTATATTGTCGTTGCACTTATTGCATCCCGTGCAGATCTTGCAAGCATGGGTAACGCACCTATGTGGTTACTGTCAGGATTGTTTATTTTGGTATTCCATGTTGTGATTATGGTGATTCTGGCAAAGCTGCTGAAAATGGATATTTTCACCTGCTGTGTGGCATCTCTTGCCAACATCGGCGGTACGGCTACAGCACCGGTGCTTGCGGGAACCTATTCCAGTGCTTTAGTACCGGTAGGTATTATTATGGCATTGCTGGGTTATGTTGTGGGAACCGGTGGTGGTCTGATTGTAGCACATTTAATGAGTTTATTCGGATAGTGTAAAGCGTTTGAGTGGGATGTTCTGTTCGTCTGTATCAACAATTGAGCAAGATTTGTTAAGAAGATTTATGTAATAAAAGGGAGAAGTGAGATATCACTTCTCCTTTCTGATTTTGTAGTTGACATCTTATTAAATAAAGTATAATATGTACTTGTACAATAAGTACAATTTGTGAAAGGAAACAGAATATGTGGATATCATAATTAGCAGCAGTTCTGATAAGCCGATTTATGAGCAGATTTCCATGCAGATAAAAGCAATGGTTATGAATGGGGAATTAAAGCCAGGAGATGCAATTCCACCGATGCGTGTCATGGCGAAGTCGCTCCGTGTAAGTGTGATTACCGTTCAGCATGCTTATGAGGATTTGCAGCGTGAAGGGTTTATCGAAACTATTATTGGAAAGGGAAGCTTTATAGCAGCCAAGGATATAGAGCTGATTCGGGAAGAATATTTAAAAAAGACAGAGGCGCTGATACAGGAGGCTGCCCGTCTTGGGAAGGGGAACGGCATACCCCTGCAAAAATTACATGATTTGTTAAATATGTATTATGAGGAATAATTGTGTAACTAAGAGGTGTATATATTAAAAGAAATGGAGATTCCTATGGATGGCAAAGAAACAAACGTATTAGAAGTAAAGAATTTATGTAAGACATTCCGGCAGAGTGAATTTGCTCTCAATAATGTATCATTTACGCTGCCCAGCGGGGCGATTATGGGGTTTGTAGGAGGCAACGGAGCCGGAAAGACTACAACGCTTGGATGTATTTTAGGCACGCTGAAAAAGGACAGCGGGCTGGTAAAATTATTTGGAGAGGAAGTAATTGGAAACGATATTGATGTGGACATTAAGGAGCAGATTGGGGTGGCTTATGATGCAAGTAATTTTTCAGGGGAGCTGACACCGCAAAGGCTTGCAAAAATCATGCAGGGAATTTACCGGCAGTGGGATCAGGATGTTTATTTGCAATATCTAGAGAGATTTCATCTGCCGCTAAATCAGAAAATATCTACATTCTCGAAGGGAATGACTATGAAGCTGGCAATTGCGGTTGCTGTTTCCCATTCCGCAAGGCTGCTTGTTTTGGATGAAGTAACGAGTGGATTAGACCCGATTGTACGGGATGAAGTATTGGATATCTTTCTTGATTTTGTGCAGGATGAATCAAGGTCGATTTTGATATCCTCCCATATAACAAGCGATCTTGAGAAGGTAGCAGATTATATTACATTTATCCATGATGGGAAAATTTTGTTATCTGCGTCGATAGATGACCTTCGGTATAAGTATGGCATAGCCAGATGCAAATCAGAGCAGTTTGAACAGATGCATAAGGAGGATGTTGTTTCCTATATTGAAAAAGATTATCAGGTCGATGTATTAGTTTCAGACAGGGATAATATTCTGAAAAAATATGGCAGTTTAACAATGGATAATGCATTGATTGACGATATATTAATGTTATTGGTAAGGGGGAAGAAAAAATGAGAGGATTAATTCTTGATAGTATGTATAAGACGATGGATAGTATGAAGCTGCTGATTGGATTTTTATGCATTGCCGGCATCGGAATTATCGGGCTGATAGATAGCCAGGGAATTGTCCAGATTTTTATTGGGGTGATTTTTTTTAGTATGTCCTCTTGCAGTCTTAGTATGGTTCAGAAGGATATAAAATCAGGCTGGTACAAATATGAGGTATCCTTGCCGGTAAGACGAGAAACGATTGTCGAAAGTAAATTCTGGATGTATTTATTCTGGCTGTTTATCTCAATTATTCTGGCAGTTCTATTTGTGGTACTTACCATTCTTTTCAGAGGATATATATTTTTTGATTTGGGCATGCAGGATATATTAACACTGTTTTTTGTCTGTATTTCGTATTCCCTTGCTGTCGGCGCATTCTTTTATCTGGGATTATATATTGCCGGATGGGATAAAAGTGATGCTATAGAAATTATGAGTGTTATTGCTTCTGCCGGCTGCATATATGCACTTGCATATATGCTGAATCTGGCGGATGTTTCGCGCGAAGGTGGAAGAATTATAATACTTGGCATGTCGGGCTCCCTGTTTGTAGTATCTCTGATTTTGTCTAAAAGGTTATACTGCAAAAGGGAATTGAAAGTGTAAATTGAGAAGAACTATTCGGAAAAGAATTTTCAAAAGTATTCAGTGGAGGGGTAAAATACAAAAATGAAGGATAAGATTGTAACAATTATAGCGTTTGCTTTGAGTGTTGTCCTTTTGGCAGGCATTATTTGGTGCTTTAATGCGGTCATGACTGATAGCTACGGAGAACAGGATATTATAGCAGACAGGACACTGGAATGGAGAACAGAGGGAATTACGGGGGAAACTGTAACAGAACTGATAACAGAGATTATAGCGGAGATAACAATCGAGAAAGTAACGGAAGTGGTTACCGAAGAATTGAAGGTAGAAGATGATGTGACAGCACCAATATTTCTTACATTTGCGAAAAATGTGGAGGTTAAACAGGGAGCCGCCTTTGATATACACGACTACGTTGGATATGGCGATGATATTGATCGGACACCAGAGCTTATCGTAGAAGGAGAGGTGGATACATCGGTACTGGGAACCTATCCGTTGACATTGACACTCACAGATGAGGCAGGACATTCGACAAGTGAATCGATGAATGTTAACGTGGTATCAGAATTTACGCCCTATTCTGGAGGAGACAAAGAAGCGTTTGACACATTTTCGGCAAATTACAAAGGGGATGATACGGTTCTTGGAATTGATGTTTCCAGATGGCAGGAGGATATTGATTTTGAGCAGGTAAAAAATGCTGGATGTGATTTTGTAATCATCCGGATTGGTGGATATGATGATGGCAGTCAATATGAGGATCGATATTATAAAACGAACATCCGGAATGCGAAAGCAGCGGGACTAAAGGTTGGAATATATTGGCATGCAGAAGAGAGCAGTGTGGAGGAAATAAAGTCCAATGTAGCATATATGATGGGGATTCTCGCTGGAGAGAAATTGGATTTTCCCATTGCATACGACTGGGAGGACTTTAGCGGATTTGAAAAATATGAGATGAATCTGCATGATATCAATACATGTTTTGAAGCATTCTGTAACGAAGTGGAAGCATATGGATATGAAGCGTGTCTGTACAGCAGCAAGAATTTTATGGAAAAAGTTTGGACGAATGAAAGGGAACATCTGGTATGGCTTGCAAATTATACGGCTCAGACTACCTATGCGGGGAAATATTATATGTGGCAGCAGGGAAATACTGGGAGAATAGCAGGAATTAGTACAGATGTGGATTTCAATGTATGGTATGTGGGAAAATGAGTTATACGGTCAATATTTTGGTGTCTGCTATTGGATTATGATGTAATGAATTGCGCTGATGCGCAAGCAGGTCATCAATTTGTGCAGATAACGAGCCAAGCGTAGATACTTGTATATACATTTGGCGACTATTGCAACAAACGAAGTTTCTTCGAAAATTGGTGACATATGATGTAGTGTAGAATCCAAATTAAAGATTTCTTGAAAGTAAATCTCTGATGTACTATAATTAGTCATATATTAAATTATCTACGTGAGTTAGCATAGCAGCAGATAATTTAATCATTACTTTTCGGGAGATAGGAATTTATGAAAAAAAGAACAACACGTTTTCTGAATGTAAGCCTTGTTCTGGTATCGTTCTTTTGTATATGTATATTTATCATCCAAACAATCTGTGTGAATCTTATGGGAGAAGATGCCATCCGGCAGCTGGGTGTTTTTTACATGTCAGGAATCAGCGAACAGGTATCAGCACATTTTGGAACTACCATTGAGCTTCGTCTGTCTCAGGTAGAATCGCTTGTAGATGCTGTTCCTCCTGGACGCGTTACAGGAGAAAGTGCAATGCGGATAGCGCTTACTTACAATGCACGCTCTATGGGCTTTGAATATCTGGCCCTTTATACGGAGGATGGCACCTTTCATATGCTCTATGGATCTCAGGTGACGGCAGATGTTCCGGAGAAGCTCCACAGCTCTGTTCAGGGGGGAAAGTATAATGTCTGCGCAGGAAAAGATGCAGATGGAACCCCCGTTGTTCTAATGGGTGTACCGGCTGTATATCCCATGAGTGACGGAAAGACAAGCATTGCGCTGGTTGCGGCACTGCCCACTAGTTATCTCGATGATATATTGGAAACCAATATTCGAAACAGCAGCACGGAATATTCGATTATCCGCCAGGATGGCAGCTATGTTTTGAATAACGGTATCATAGAAGATAGTAATTATTTTGAACGGGTTAAAAGTCTTTATGAAACTTATAATGGAAAAGAACCGGCTCGGTATGCAGAGGAATTTCGTGACGCAATGGAAGCTGGCAGGGATTATAACAGCGAAGTTCTGATTGAGGGTGAAACATGGAATGTTTATTGCACCAGTCTTCCGAATTCAGATTGGTATCTGATTTTGAAAAATTCCCATAATACACTGAATGAGACGGTAAATCTTCTTCAGAAAAAATGGGCATATGTTTCTGTCGGCGGCGGCAGCCTGATTATCTGTGCACTGCTCTTTGTTTTTTTTGGATACTATCGTCTGACCAAAATGCATATGAAGGCATTGGAGGAAGCCAGGGAAACAGCGGAACAGGCAATGCTGTCCGCAGAGCGCTCCAACAGGGTCAAAAGTGAATTTCTCTCCAATATGAGTCATGATATCCGTACACCGATGAACGGTATTATGGGAATGACATCGATTGCCATAGGCAGTCTGGATAATCCCACACGGGTGCGTTCCTGTTTGAAAAAGATACATGTATCCAGCCGGCATTTGCTGGGATTGATTAATGATATGCTGGATATGTCCAAAATTGATAATGGGAAGCTTACGTTAAATATGGAACCTCTTTGTATTCGTGATATTATGCAGAATATCGAGACAGTCATCCAGCCGCAGATACAGGAGAGCAAACAGCAGTTCAATATTTATATACATGATATCTATCATGAAAATGTGTGCTCGGACAGAGTTCGTTTAAGCCAGATCCTTTTGAATATTCTGGGGAATGCGGTTAAGTTTACTCCGGAAGGCGGCACCATTACGGTTGACCTGTATGAAGAAGCTTCTCCGAAAGGAAATGAATATATCCGTTCCCATTTACATATTAAGGATAACGGCATAGGTATGTCCAGCGAATTTCAGAGTAAAATATTTGATGCGTTTGCCAGAGAAGACAATGCCCGTGTGGATAAAACAGCCGGAGCCGGAATGGGTC